>JBAXOY010000028.1:0-28465 GCA_037133055.1 Chlamydiota bacterium | reverse complement strand
GAGTGTTACCCATTTTCTCCATTTTCACGGTCTCATCATCTGGTCGCTAGGACATTATTCAGGAACTGCTTCTCGGCATACATGTAATTAAGACAATACGGGGATTGTCCTGTAATTTCGCGGAGTAAAATCCGCGGTCTGGTAAAAATCCCGATCTCACGTGGTTGTGAAAGCCACGGGCCATATTGCATCCACAATCCTGACCAATGGATCCTATAACGCTCTACGTCTCTGCCTTCCAGATAGCGTATGCTATGTGAGTTCTCACAATGTTGCCGGTCAAAAATGTGGTTTCTGACATCTTCGGCAGTCTGAGGCGGATTGCCTTTACCTCTTTCATAAGCTTGAAGCCCTGTACGAACGTCAAACAGCTCTCCAAGAGGTTTTGTCATCGCAATAATGCGCTCGACAAGATCACTCACTGAATTACTTTCATGGAACACAATGCGGTTATGTTTTTGGAGCCGTAGTCTGTCTGTGCAGACATAATTTGCCGAGGACAACTCTTCGGATGATTTGATTCTGGATAATTCGATGGAATCATCATTCTTGGCGCCGCCAACAACGAAGATAGATGGTTCCATGGAAACGCCGTGAAAAACAGGATAGTTGAGATCGATAACCCTCCGCAGATGAAACAGATAACGCTTTCGTAACAGCTTTGCGCTTTCGATCGTGAGCCAAGAATTCGGTACAATATAGCTTCCCCTGCCAGTTGGACGTATTAGATGGAGCAGGCGCTCCATAAAAAGCATGAATGTGTTCTGTTTTTCCCAGCTTAACGCATATTTACCCGAGTAATACTTCCGTTCCCGGACTGTGATTGTTTCACGTGTAAAAATATACGGCGGATTGCCGACGATGGCGTCGAAGCCGCCGCGCTTCATGACCTCGGGGAAGGCGTCCTCGAAGTTCATGGGGTTGAGTTTCCGCTCCTCCTCGCCGGCGAAAAGCTGGCCCTCCAGGATGTCGGTGCCGATCAGTGAGTTGCCGCAGACGATGTTCCTGCTCAGGTCGGGCAGCAGCTTCTTCATCAGCGCCGTGTGCTCGAAATCCAGCAGGTATTGGTGGGCGGTGGCGGGGGTTTCGTCCTTGAGGAGCTTCAGGTAGAGCGAGAGCTGGCAGACTTCGACGGCCTGCGAGTCCAAATCCACGCCGTAGATGTTGTTGAGCAGGATCTCGCGCTTCTTGCGCAGAGAGAGATAGAGCTTTCCGTCGCGCTCCACGCAGTCGCCGCGTTTGACGCAGCGCGCCCTCTCTTTCGGGCCGAGCGCGTTATAATATTTCCCGTGGCTGATCAGCAGGAGATCGTATATTCCAAGAAGGAATGAGCCGCTGCCGCAGGCGATATCGGCGAATCTCAACTCGGCGATTTTTTCGGGTGGCTTGTCGGCGATGAGCTTGCCGACGGTGTTCTCGACTATGTAGCGCACGATGTACTCGGGCGTGTAATAAACCCCGCCCGCCTTGCGGACCTCGGGTTTGTCCTCGATGCGCACCCGCTTGTCCGTAGCGACGATGACCTTGCCGAGGAAGCGTTCATAAATCGACCCGAGGATGTGGATGGGTATGGCGTCGAAGTCGTAGGGCGAATCGGCGTGGCCGAGGCTCTTGCAGACGGCGGCGAACGCGGCGGAATCCACGCGGAAATTCGGGGCGTCGAGGATGCCGTGCTGCTTGAAGACGACGCCGTTGTAGATGCCGTCGAGCCGCCGTGAGGCGGCGATGAAATCCTCCCATGCCGAGCCCTTCTCGCCGAATTTTTCCACGTGGCGGCGCAGCTCTATGCCTTTGTCCTCGAGAAACCGCATGAAGACAAGCCGGTCGAGAGCGCGCTGGGTGATCTCGGTCAACGTCCCGCTGTCGAGGCGAAGGTTTCCGGCCTTGAAGGCATGGGCCACCGCGATCCGGTAGTCGTCCAGTTCCTTGAGGAAAGACTCGTCAATGCTTTGATGGCTGCCGGGGTACAGGCCGCGCTTTGCGGTCTTGCCGCGGGGCTCCCGCAGCTCGGCCGCGCGTTTCTCAAGTGAACCGCCTGAAATCGCCTCCCGCGAGAATATCCAGTAGATCTTCGAGAACTTCTCCCGATCGGTGTAGTCCGAGTAGTGATATTTCGCCACGGCGCAGTTCAGGGCGGTCGCGAGATCCGGCTTATAGCGGCAGTCGAGAATATGGAATTGCTCGAAATCGGTGATGACCGCCAGGGGGGTCCGGCTGTTCCAGCCGTAGCGTATGAGCTGGAAATAACCCTCTTTTGTGCCGACTTCGACCGCGGGCTTCTTGGCCTCCACAAAGAAGCGGGGATCGCGGAAATTGGGGGCGAGGTAGAATACGTAATCCGCCCGCCTCTGTCCCCCGGCGTGCACGGTGCGCTCGACCTTGACTTCCTGTTCGTAGGGATTCGTCTGGCGGTCGTGATTCACGTCCCACCCGAGCGCGATCCAGAACTTGTCGATGAAATCCTTCCGGGCCTCCGCCTCCTGGTAATGGGGCGAGAGATAGCGGGCCTCGTTTGCCTTGAACGTGGCAGCGAGTTCCTTGACCCTGGCGAAGGAAACGTCAAATGGAGAATCCGGCATGAGAGATAAATCCTTTCTTTGCGCGCCCCATAAGAAAAGATACGGGTCTATCTTTTCTTATGGAGTACACCGTCTCCGGGCGATGCCTGCTGCGGGCGATAGGGGCGAGCCCCCTCCCGGACACTCCCGGTTGGGAAGAATCGCTACATCCCGCGCGCCTCGAGCATCTCCTTCACCTTCATCAGGCGGACGCGGGAGCTGCGGTCGGCTTCCTCGAGCTTCGCCTCGATGATCTTCTTGGTGCGGGTGATCCCGGGGATCATCACGTACTCGAGGGCGTTCACGCGGCGGCGGGTCTTCTCGATCTCGCGGGCGAGGCGGCGGAGGAGCTCCTCGAGGGAGGCGAGCTCGATGATCTTCGGGAGGAGGGAGCCGAGCTCGGAGGCGGCGAGGTCGAGCTCGGGCGGGGTGGCGACGAGGCTGTAGGCCATCTCGACGCGGAACTCGCCCATCCTGAACGACGGCGAGCTCACGCCCATGACCTTCCTCGTCTCGGCGGTGATCTCCGCCTCGCCCCGGCACTCCTCGAGCGCGAGCGAGACGGCCTCGCCGGACGAGGTGGCCGCGGCGAGGGCGAAGAGGTTGAGCGTCCGGGGGATGAGCTGGTCCATCTGCCCCCGCTTCCGCCGGTAGGCGTCGACGAGCGGCATGAAGTCCTTCACCAGCCCCTCGAGCTTCTCCTTGAGGAGATGATGGCCGCGGATGGAGAGGTCCAGCCGCTTGCGAAGCTTCAGGAGCTCCATCCGGTTCGGGTTGACGAGAATCTGCATGGTTGAGGACCTGCCGCGGCTATTTCTTCTCCCCGGGATAGTACTTCGCGATGTACTCCTCTTTGATCCGCTTCAGCTCCGTCGCGGGCAGCATACCGAGCAGCCGCCAGCCAATCTCAAGGGAGGCCGTGATCTCCCGGTTCTCGTTCTCCCCCTGGGCGATGAACTCCTTCTCGAACCGTTCGGAGAACTTCACGTAGAGGAGGTCGATCGGCGTCAGGGCGGACTCGCCCAGCACCACGGCGATCTCCTTCGCCGACCTCCCGCGCGCGTAGGCGGCGTAGAGCTGGTTCATCACCCCCGCGTGGTCCTCGCGCGTCTTCCCCTCGCCGATGCCGCGGTCCTTGAGGCGCGAGAGGGAGGGCAGCACGTCCACCGGCGGGTAGATCCCCTCGGTGTGCAGGGGGCGGGAGAGCATGATCTGCCCCTCCGTGATGTAGCCGGTCAGGTCGGGGATCGGGTGCGTCTTGTCGTCCTCGGGCATGGTGAGGATCGGCATCTGCGTGATCGACCCCTTCTTCCCCTTGATCCGCCCGGCCCGCTCGTAGATCATCGAGAGGTCGGTGTAGAGGTAGCCGGGGTAGCCGCGGCGGGACGGCACCTCTTTCCGCGCGGCCGAGACCTCGCGGAGCGCCTCGCAGTAGTTCGTCATGTCCGTGAGCACGACCAGGATGTGCATCCCCAGCTCGTAGGCAAGGTACTCGGCGGCAGTGAGCGCCAGCCGCGGCACGGCGATCCGCTCGATCGGCGGGTCGCTCGCCAGGTTGATGAAGAGGACCGCCCGCTCGAGGGCGCCCGTCTTCTCGAACTCCCGCATGAAGAAGTTCGCCTCCTCGAAGGTGATGCCCATCGCCGCGAAGACCACCGCGAACTGCTCGCCGGTCTTCAGCACCTTCGCCTGGCGCGCGATCTGGGCGGCGAGGCGGGAGTGCGGGAGCCCCGAGCCGGAGAAGATCGGGAGCTTCTGGCCCCGCACGAGCGTGTTCAGGACGTCGATGGTGGATATCCCGGTCTGGATGAACTCCATCGGGTAGTCCCGCGCCTCGGGGTTGATCGGGACGCCGTTCACGTCGAGGTATTTCTCGGGGATGAGCGGGGGGCCTCCGTCGATCGTCCTGCCGAACCCGTCGAACATCCTCCCGACGATGTCGCGGGAGAGCCCGATCTGGAGACCCTTGCCCAGAAACTTGACGCGCACCTCGCCGGGGGTGAGGCCGCTCGTTCCCTCGAAGACCTGGACGAGCGCCTTGTCCTCGTGCACCTCGAGGACCTGGCCGTGCCGGACGGCGCCGCCGGGCATGATGATCTCGGCGATCTCCGCGAAGGAGACGCCGCTCACGGACTGCACCAGCATGAGCGGGCCGACGATGTTTTCGACCGTCAGGTATTCCTTCCTCATGATTTTTCTCCGCTTGGTTTGAGGGCATCGATCGACGCGTGAATCCTCTTCTTGAGCTCCTCAATCTTCCCGAGTTCGTTCTCCGGGATCCCCTTCGCCCGGGAGATCTCGGCGCGCACGGGGAGCGCGATGATGTCATCCAGCTCCACCCCCACCGCGATCGCCTGGTACGCCCAGTGGTAGAAGAACAGGATGATCTGGAGGAGCGCGAACTGCTTGGGGAGCGAGGTGTAAGTGTCCACCGGGTCGTGGGCGTTCTGGTGGAGAAAATCCTCCCGGATCATCTTCGAGGCCTCGAGGAGGAGGCGGTCCTGGGCGGAGAGGGCGTCCATGCCGACGAGCCGCACGAGCTCCTCGAGCTCGGACTCGCGCTTGAGGAGCGCCATGGCCTCCTGGCGGTTCTTCGCCCAGTACCCGTTCACATGCCCGTTGCAGTACGTGTCCACGAGGTCCTGGTACAGCGAGTAGCTCGAGAGCCAGTTGATCGCCGCAAAATGCCGCTGCCCGGCGAGCTTGTCGTCGAGGCTCCAGAAGACCTTCACCACGCGGAGCGTCGCCTGGACCACCGGCTCGGAGAGATCGCCCCCGGGGGGCGACACGGCGCCGATCACCGAGAGGCTTCCCTCCCGGTCCACGCTCCCCGCGCACACCGCGCGGCCGGCGCGCTCGTAGAAGCTCGCGATTCGCGAGGAAAGGTAGGCGGGGAATCCCTCCTCGCCCGGCATCTCCTCGAGCCGGCCGGACATCTCGCGCATCGCCTCGGCCCACCGCGAGGTCGAATCCGCCATCAGGGCCACGCTGTAGCCCATGTCCCGGTAATACTCGGCCATCGTGATGCCGGTGAAGACCGACGCCTCGCGCGCCGCGACCGGCATGTTGGAGGTGTTGGCGACGAGGATCGTCCGCTCGATGAGCGGCCTTCCCGACCGCGGGTCCGCGAGCTCGGGAAACTCGATGAGCACCTCGGTCATCTCGTTGCCCCGCTCGCCGCACCCCACGTACACGATCAGGTCCGCGTCGGCCCACTTGGCGAGCTGGTGCTGGACGACGGTCTTCCCGCTCCCGAAGGGCCCGGGGACGCAGGCGGTTCCGCCCTTGGCGATGGGGAAAAGCATGTCGAGCACCCGCTGCCCCGTGACGAGCGGCGCCTCCGGGGGGATACGCCTTTTCACGGGCCGCGGAGTCCGCACCGGCCACTTCTGGAGAAGGGAGAGCGTCTTCATCCCGTCCGCGCATTTCAGCACCGCGGCGGTTTCTTCGATAGTCAGGTCCTTCTCGGCGATGGACTCGATCGTCCCCTCCCACCCCGGGGGCGCCATGACGCGGTGCTCGATGATGGGGGTCTCCGGAATGACGCCGACGATGTCCCCGCCCACGACCCGGTCTCCCTTCTTCACGCGGGGGACGAAATGCCATTTTGTGCTCCGGTCGAGGGATGGCGCCTCGGCCCCGCGCACCACGAAGTCGCCGAACTTGACCCGGAGGGCGTCGAGCGGCCGCTGGACCCCGTCGAAGATCGAGGTGATGAGGCCGGGGCCGAGCTCGACCGTGAGCGGCGCCCCGGTCGAGACGACCGGCTCGCCGGGACCGATTCCGCCCGTCTCCTCGTACACCTGTATGGAGAAGCGCCCGGATCGTATCTCGATCACCTCGCCGAACAGGCCCATTGTCCCCACGCGCACCATCTCATACATCCGGGTGTCCCCGAGCCCCTCGGCCACCACGAGCGGTCCGCTCACCTTCACGATCTTCCCCTCGATCCTTTTCCCGTTCATCCTGATTCTCCTTGATTCATTTCAACGAATTACCACGGAGCGCACAGAATCCACGGAGACAGATGATCGGCTTCAATCGGCTCCCCTTCCTCCGTGATCTCCGTGGTGAATATCCGTACTTTGAAGCTTCTTTCACTCTTCCTCTTCCTCGCCGAGCCTGATCTCCTCGCCGATGGCGGCCGACGGGGACCGCGCGATCAGGTCCACCCCCACAGAGCGTATGATCATCCCCCGCATCCGCTCGAGCCCCGCGCTCTTGTCGCTCAGGCGCGTCGGGATGACCAGGATCGCGTGAGCCCCCTCATCCTCGAAGTCCCGCACCGCGTCGGCGTCAAGCGCCGCCGCCTCCCCGGTGATGAGCACGAGCGAGCCCGGCGGCTCCGCGGCGACCTCGTCGAGGGCGCTTCTCACGCCCGCCGCGTCCTCGGCCGGGCGGAGGACGCCACCGCCCGCCCTGAAGGGGAGGATGACCTGCGCGCCGCCGATCACGTAAACCCGTCCCTTAGCCACTTCTCAACCTCGCCCGCGCCTGCCTCCGGTCAAGCGGCGTGAGCACCGCTGCGATGCAGAGCCTCAGGTTGAACTGCTCGACCCATAGCCGTCGCGCGTAATACAGGACCCGCCCCGGGCCGCAGACCTCGTACGCGCCTCGACGCGCGATGCGCGTCAGGTAATCGTCCGCCTCGCGCCCGAAGTTCTCCGCAAGATCATCCATCGGCGGCGCAAAATCAGGCGGGCCGAGGAGCTTCACCAGGGCGGCGGGCGATCTCTCGCGTCCCGCAGCCGCGAGCGACCCCATCGGGGGAATCGGCAGGGGATCGCGGAGGAAGAACCCGTCGAGCCAGTCAATGCCCAGCCCGCCGCGGAACGCGCGCCAACATACCTCGAGCGCCGTGAGGGACACGAGGGCGGCCACATAGGGGGAAAACCCGGGCTGCTTCTCGGCGAGCGCGATCATCTCCGCGAGATACGCCGCGTCGACCCAGAGCGACAGGGCGCGCACCGGCTGCGAGGCGAACAGGGACCTGCGCTCCGCGGGGACCGCGAACCCCCCGAGCCAGGGGAACCCTCCGCCGAGCCTGGCCGCCCACCGCTCCACCTCGTCCCCGGACGCCCGCGCGAGGCCCTGTCTCGCGAGGAGCTCGTGGACATCCTGGAGCTCCATCTCCCTGAGCGGGATCTCCATCGGGCTTTGCGGCGGGCTCCCCGCCTGCAGCGAATGGAGGCCGTCGCGGAGATGATTCTTTAGAAGGCGGTCGTAGGCGTCGAGCGTCGCGGGGTGGGGGAACAGCCCCGCGTAGGTCGTTTTCGAGAGCAGGGCGTGCGCCTCGGCGGCGGTGCGGGCGCGGAGGAGCTCCCTGAAGAAGCCCGCGTCGAGGAGGCTTCCCTCGAGGGATGCGCACCTTCCGGAGACATAGCCCCACTCCGCGGCCGTTTCAATCAGCATGGGCATCGGGGGCGTCTCCGAAAAGTTCCCGTTCGAGCCGCGGCGAAAGCTCCCTCTTCTGCTCCTCGACCCAGCCATCAAGCGACCGCTCGATCTCGAACCGCGGCGTCCGGACGATGAAACCGCTCTCGAACGGCGCCCGCGCCTTCGAAAGGACGAGCGCGGCCCCCGGCGGGCGCGACCGGTTCAGCTCCGCAACTAGGCCCTCCATGAGCGCCGCATCGCGCGGCGCGGGCAGGACCTCGCCGCCCTCGGGGGCGTCCGCCTCCGCGATCCACTTCCGCAGAATCTCCCGGTACCGGTCCGCGGGCATGCGCAGGGCCTCGCCCCGCGCCTGCGAAAATATCTCCTCGATGACCCGGTTGCGCGCGGCGAGGAGGAAGAGCCGCATCGCCCGCCGGGCCCGCGAGACCTCCCGGAACTTCTCCTGCGCGAGCCGCGTGCGCTCCTCCTCGATCGAGGCAAGGGCCTTGCGCTCCTCCTCCTCCCGGGCATCCGAAAGAAGCCCCTCGACCTCCTCACGCGCCTCGGCGCGCATGCGCGCGGCCTCGGCCTCGGCCCCTTCCCTCACCGAACGCTGTATCCGCTCGACCGCTATTTTCATTTTGCCGCCGCGCTCAGGGTAATCGCCAGGTCCGGCTTGGTGACCCAGATGATCATCAGGATCGCCGCCAGCAGCGCGATCACCGCGTAGGTCTCCACGAGGGCCGGGAGAAGGATCGCCCGCCCGCTCTCGTCCGGCTTCTTGGCGACGAGGTTGATCGCCGCGGCGGAAGTCTCGCCCTGAAAGATCGCGCTCTTCCACTCGACGATCCCGGTGGCAAGCCCGATGAAAAAGATGCCGATGCCGACGAGGGGCGTCGTCTCGATCTTCCCCGCGATCATGCCGCACCGGAGCGCGATCATGATCGCGCAGATGAACCCGTAGAAGCCCTGGGTGCCGGGAAGAGCGATGAGCACCAGGAGCTTGCCGAACAGCTCGGGCTGCTCCGAAAGGACGCCGCCCGCCTGGGAGCCCGCGATCCGTATCCCCTTCGCGCTTCCGAGCCCCGAGAACATGACCGCCGCCATTGCGCCCGCGACCGTCCACGCGAACCCCGTTTGCAGAAAATAGTGATTCAGAAACTCGACCATACGTCCCTCCTTTTGACGGACACCTCATCGTTGACCGCGGATTACGCGGATTACACTGATTGAACCGTCCTACGGGTCGAGCTGCACGCTCTCGCTGGAGAAGCCGTGCGGCTCGAACCACCGGCCGTCCCCCTGGTAGAAGCGCCCGAAGAACTCGAGCAGGATCAGGCGCGCCGAATGGACGAAGGCGCTCAGGATGCTCATGCTGAAGTTGAACAGATGCCCGCCGATCATCACCAGCGCGATGATCAAACCCGCCGCGATGGAATTCGACAGCACCCGGGCCAGAAAATTCCCCAGCGGCGCGAGGAACGGGACAATGGACAGTATGCTCGTCATGCTTATCATGATCTGGGGGGTGATCTTGGCGATGATGTTGAAGGACATCCCCACGATGTAGGTGTTGAGCCCCAGCGCGAGGAGCCGTGAATACGAAAGCACGTCGCCGACGAACGAGGTGGTCCCGTACCCCCCCAGGATCCCGTACAGACTCACGAATCCGGTGACGAGCCTGGCCGCCCATCCTTTTTGATCGCGCCCCTGGGTGAGGATCAGGCCGACCATGGACGCGAGCGCGATGATGATGCTCGCTCGGGCAAGCACCGCGCCCCCCGCGCCGGAAATGGACGAGACGGCAAATACCAGGAGACCGCCGAGATAGGTGAGCCAGAGCACCCCGTCATAGAGGACCCCCTGCCAGTTCTTCTGCCGGTAGTCTTTCAACATCCTCATCACGATGCCGTAGAACTGGGTCAGGACGCCGATGCTGAGTGCGACCATGAGCGCAATGACCGGTTTGGCGAGCATGTCGAGAACGGTGGTCTTCTGCACGAGCCGGAGAAGGATATTGTCCTTGCCCAGGTACTCGGGATTGTAGAGGTCGGCGGCCCAGCTCCCGGTGAGCACTCCGAAGATCACGGTGCTCACCCCGCAGTAGAGAAAGAGGTGGAAAAACTCCCGCAGGTTCTCCTGCCCCCGGTAGCGTTTCATGAGCTTCCAGGAGCACCAGATGAGCAGGGCGCCGTAGACCACGTCGGCGAAGCATATCCCGAAGAACGCAAGGAAGACGAACAGCAGGAACGGCGTGGGGTCGAAGGTGAAGTAGTTTGGCAGGCCGAACATGTTGATCAAAAGCTGTCCCGGGCGCGCCCATCGGGAGAGCGTTATGGAAACGGGCACGTTGTCCGAGGGATCGGGGTCGGCGACGATGACGCTTGATCCCGGAAACTCTTTCTCGACCGCGTCGGCGAACGCGCCGGCCTCGGAAGCGCGGGCGTATCCGCGCGCGATTCCCACCGCGCGCGAGCAGATCATGGCGTTGGCCCGCACGGCACGGCGATTCTCGCTCTCCCAGTGTCCGTTGAGGCACTCGATCTTCCGCGCGACCGCCTCGGGAAGAAGGGCGCGTATATCCGCGTCCCGCGCCGCAATCTCTCCCCGCAGCGCCTCCTCCTCCCGGCGGAGCTCCTCCAGCCGCGCGGCGGGCGTCCCCTCGCAGTCCGGGCATTCCATGATCCGGAAGCCGTGGGCGCGCAGGATGTCGCCGCACTTCACCTCGTCCCTTTTGAGGCCCGCCGCCGCGACCGTGACCCTCTCCCCGCGCCTTCTTCTGACTTCCCAGGCGAGAAACGCGGCCGCCTCGCGGTCTCTCGAGAGGTTCTCGATCCTGGCGGGGCTGCCCTCCGCGACGATGAAAAATGTCCGGGAGAGGGCCTTCAGGCGCGAGAGGGGCACGTCGACGAAGTCGAATTCGCGGAGCAGTTCGCCCTCGCGGGTCACGAGGTTCAATCTCCCGACGGCGTCCTTTCGGGCCTCCGCCTTTTCCCTGACGCGCGAGTGGAGCGCATCCACGTCCACGGTCGCCATGGCCTCGTTCAGCTCGCGGGCGGGCACGATCGCCTTCACCGGGAGCATGGCGTCCAGGAAGCTTCGTTCACGGGGATGCACCGCGTTGCACTCGGCAAGAAGGTCCTTTACCCGGGAAAGCTGCTCCGCGGCCTCCTGATCGTCGATGCAAACCGGGCTCCCTGACGCGGCGATTTTCGCGAAATCGCGTTCGATGCGATCGAGGTGCAGCGCCCCTTTCGCGTAGAGCCACTCCTCCACCCGCTCCCCCTCCTTCGCGGGGAAAAGGATAGTGAGTTTCTTCATCCGCTCGATGGCCACGCGTCAGTCTCCCCTCAGAGTGCCTCTATGATCCCGCGCACGCACGCCGAAACGCGCGCGCCGCGGACCTTCTCGACGGCCGCCTCGCCGCGAGCTCGTTCCTGCGAGATATCCGCCAGGGCCTTTGTGACATCCTCGACGTTTTCCCGGGTCATCCGCGCCTTCTCCTCCTCGACGCGTGCCGCGATCTCGTCCCGTATCACCTTCCGCCGCTCGTCCAGCGATCCCATCAGCCTCTTCGCTTCCGTCCGGGCGGCGGTGACGATCGCGTCCGCCGATTCTTCGATGGCGATGATTTCCTGCTCAAGATCCATACGGGCACCCCTCTCTCCGGGCTCCATTTCCGCCGCTGCCGCCGCTCTTTTTCGAGTGCCGGGCACGGCGGCCATCTTGCCACATGCGCCTGGCGGGCGCAAGGCAATTTTGCGCAATTTTGCGCGACACCCCCACCGACAAAACTGTGGCGCGGTCACGCGCGTTGATGCTATACTACGCTCTCTTCACCCCCCTCATCGAGGAGGATATCCATGAGCGGCATGACGCGATCGACCGAGCGGCCCGTAAAGGAACGTATCAAGGACTGGAAGGAAATCCACAAGCCGATCCCGCACAACCTCGCCCAGAAAGAGGCCGTCCGCTGCAACTACTGCCTCGATGCGCCCTGCAGCACCGGGTGCCCGAGCGGCGTTGACGTGAGCGCGTTCATCAGGCGGATCTTTGTGGGCGACCTCCGGAGCGCCATCAGGATAATCAAGGACTCGAACCCGTTCGCCAGCGTCTGCGGGCGTATCTGCCCCGCGGAGGAGTTCTGCATCGGCGCCTGCCGGAATCAGTTCGCCACCTCCCCGCTCGATATCGCCACGCTCCAGCGCTACGTCGCGGATCTCGATCTCCTGAAAGGCGCGCTCCCGCCCGCGGTCGCGATCCGCAAGGGGGCGAAGAAGGTCGCCTGCGTCGGCGCGGGACCCGCGGGGCTCACCTGCGCGATCGAGTGCGCCAGGCGCGGCTATGACGTCACCGTGTTCGAGCAGAACAATAAGGCGGGGGGGATGCTCACCTACGGCATTCCCTCGTACCGTCTGGATCAGGATATCGTCGACGCCGAGATCGACGGGATCAGGAAGGCGGGGGTCAAGATCCTCACCGGGAAAAAGATCACCAGTCTTCCGAAGCTCAAAGCGGCGGGCTTTTCCGCGGTCTTCGTCGGCACCGGCGCATGGAAATCCCACCGGCAGAACATCGAGCAGACGAAGATGGAGGGGGTATGGGACGCCCTCGACTTCATCGCCGCCGCCAAGTTCGGCCCGAAGAAACCCCGGGTGGGGGAAACGGTCGCCATCTTCGGCGCCGGCAACACCGCGATGGACTGCGCGGGGACGGCCCTCCGGCTCGGAGCGAAGCGCGTGCTCATCATTTACCGCCGCGGCATGGCGGAAATGCCCGCGTGGGAGAGCGAGGTTGCGATGACCTTTCGCGAAGGGACCGAGTTCATGCTCCTCACCGCCCCGAAGAGGATCATCGGGAAGAAGAGGGTCGAGGCGGTCGAATGCGTCAAGATGAAGCTGGGCCCAAAGGACGAATCCGGGCGGCCCCGCCCCATCCCCATCCCCGGCTCCGAGTTCATCCTCGAGGCGGACACCGTCATCCAGGCGCTCGGTCAGGACCCGGATGCCGGCCTCCATGCAGCGCTCGGCCTGAAGATCGACGCCCGGGGCTGTGTCAAGACGAAGGCGAACGTTCTCACGAACCTCCCCGGCGTGTTCGCCGGGGGCGACGCGGTCAACGGGGGAGCCACCGCCGTCGAGGCCATCGCGGCCGGAAAGGCCGCCGCGGAGGCGATAGACAAGTACCTGAGGAAGCGCTAGAGCGATCAAGCTATCGAGCTATCGAGAAAGATAGTGCAGCACCGGGCGATGAACTAAGGGAGGACGTACATGGCAGACTCGACACAACACCCGCTCCTCGGCGTGGACTTCTGCGGAGTGAAGTTCAAGAACCCGTTCATCCTGGCCTCGGCGCCGCCCACCACCACGGGCGAGATGATCATGCGCGCCTTCGACGCGGGATGGGGGGGTGCCGTCATCAAGACGCTGGTCCCCGAGGGCGAGCCGGTCCTGAACGTCGCCCCCCGGCTCGCCTCCCTCAGCTACGGGAAGAACCGCATGTCGGTCATCCAGAACATCGAGCTCACGACCGACCGCGGCGTCCGGGTCTGGCTGAAGGAAATGGGCCAGATAAAGAAGCGCTACCCGGACCACGTCGTGATCGCGAGCATCATGGCCGCGGGCACGGCGAAAAAGGACTGGCAGGAGCTCACCCGCAGCGTGCAGGGCTCGGGCGCCGATATGATCGAATGCAACCTCGGGTGCCCGCACGGCATGCCCGAGCGCGGCATGGGGAGCATCTGCAGCCAGGACCCGGAGATTACCAAGCACATCACCCAGTGGGTCAAGGACATATCCCAGATCCCCGTCATCATCAAGCTCACCCCGAACATCACCGACATCAAGGTGACCGCGAAGGCCGCTCAGGCCGGCGGCGCGGACGCGATCTCGGCGATCAACACCGTCGCCGGGCTGATCGGGGTGGACCTCGATACCCTCGATCCGCTGCCCTCGGTGAACGGCCACAGCACCTACGGCGGCTGCTCGGGGCCGGGGATGAAGCCGATCGCCCTGCGGGCGGTCTGCGAGATATTCAAATCGACGAACTGCGCCGTCTCGGGCATCGGCGGGGTCGGGACCTGGCGCGACGCGGCTGAGTTCATCCTGCTCGGGGCGACCACGGTCCAGGTCTGCACCGCGGTGATGCACTGGGGCTACCGGATCATCGATGACATCTGCGACGGGCTCGCAAACTACATGGACGACCACTCCTTCACGTCGGTCGCCAAGATGGTCGGCCTGGCGGCGCAGAAGATCACCATGCACGAGGCCCTGAGCCGCGACTACCGCGTGGTCTCGCACATCAACAAGGACGCCTGCATCGGCTGCGGGCTCTGCCACGTCGCCTGCAGGGACTCGGCGTACCAGGCGATCGCGTGGGACGGCAAGAAGCGCGAGCCCTCGGTGGAAGAGGAGAAGTGCACGGGCTGCAGCCTCTGTTCGCACGTCTGCCCCGTCGAAGGCTGCATCACGATGGAAAAATCGACCGTGCCGCTGAAGAAACATTAAACGTCGCGGGAATTTCGCGGAGGGCCCATGCGCACGATCATCAGGGGCGGGACGTTGATCACCGAGTCCGACCGTTTCGAGGCCGACCTGGTGCTAGACGGGGAGCGGATCGCCGCGATCGGCAGCGGCTTCACCCCGCGCAAGGGGACCGGGGTGGTGGACGCCCGCGGCATGTACGTCATGCCGGGGGCGATCGACGCGCACGTCCACTTCCAGCTCCCCTTCTGCGGCACGGTCTCCTCCGACGACTTCGAGAACGGCACGAAGGCCGCGGCGTGCGGGGGCGTCACCACGGTCATCGACTACGCCATCCAGGCAAAGGGGCGCCCGGTGATGGAGGCGGTGGCGAACCGGAAGAAAGAGGCGGACGGGAGGGTCTGCGTGGACTATTCCCTCCACGCCGGGATCACCGACTGGAGCGACGCGTCGCGCAAAGACCTCTCCCGGCTCGTCGACGCCGGCATCCCCACGGTCAAGATGTTCATGATCTACAAGGACCAGGGCTGGATGGCGGACGACTACATGCTCTACAGCGCCCTCGAGGAGACCGCGCGCACCGGCTCGATGATCGAGCTGCACGCCGAGAGCGTGTTCGTTTTGGACGGCCTCGTCCGGCGGCACCACGCACGCTACCGGAAGCTCGGCGCATGGGGGCATGCCCTCTCCCGGCCGGCGTTCGTCGAGGAGGAGGCGGTCCAGAGGGCCGTGAAGTGGGCCGAGGTCACGGGCGGGCGCGTCTATATCGTCCACGTCTCCGCCGGAGGGTCCGCCGACATCATCAAGGCCGGCCAGGAGCGCGGCGTGCACGTCTACGGGGAGACCTGTCCGCAGTACCTCCTGCTGGACGAGTCGGTCTTTAAAAGAAGGGACGGGCACCTGTTCGCCACCTGCCCCCAGATAAAGACGAAGGCGGACGCGGAGCGCCTCTGGCGCGCGGTGATCAACGGGGAGCTTTCGCTCATCGCGACCGACACCTGCACATTCACGAAGAAACAGAAGGCGATGTGGGGCGGCGATTTCACGAAGATCCCGTTCGGGATGCCGGGGGTGGAGACGATGCTCCCGCTCATGCACGCCTTCGGAGCCGCCAAGGGCCGCTTCTCGCTGAACCGCCTCGTGCAGCTCGTGAGCGCGAACCCGGCGCGCATCCACGGCCTCTATCCGCGGAAGGGGACGCTCTCGATCGGCGCCGACGCCGACGTGGTGGTCTTTGACCCGCGCAAAAAGTTCGTCGTCTCGCCGGGGAGGCTCCAGACAAATTGCGACTGGTCGCCGTTCAACGGATGGACCCTTGCCGGTTACCCGGCGATGACCTTCAGCCGCGGGCGCCTCGTCGCGAAGAACGGGAAGTTCGCGGGCGAGAAGGGGTGGGGGCGCTTCGTGAAGCGCGCCCCGTGGGGAGGAATCGAGGGAAGGATACGACAGTAATTGTTCAAGCGGTTCAACCCGTATATCGCAGGCACAGGGGATCTGGAAAGGAGCCATTCGCACATGGAAGAGCGGAACTACACGGTCGACGAGATCAGGAAGATGCGGGAGGAGTATCTCCTGCCGAGCACAATGAGCTATTTCACCACGCCGGTGGAGATCGTCCGCGGAGAGATGCAGTACGTCTATGACGCCGCCGGGAAGCGGTACCTCGACGGGTTCAGCGCCGTCGTCACGATCAGCGTCGGGCACTGCCACCCGGACATCGTGCCGAAGGTGGTGAAGCAGGTGCAGACGCTCCAGCACATGACCACCCTCTACTACCACCCGGTGATCGCCGTCTACGCGAAAACGCTTGCGGGGGTGATGCCCGGAGAGCTCAAGGTGAGCTTTTTTACGAACAGCGGCGCCGAGGCGACCGAGCTCTCCGCGCTCCTGGCGAAGAACTTCACCAAACAGCAGGAGTTCATCGCCCTGCGCCACTCGTTCCACGGCAGGACCCTCATGGCGATGACCCTGACGGGGCAGTCCGCCTGGCGCCACAGCCTCCCGTACGTCTTCGGGGTCTCCCACGCGCCGGCCGGTTACTGCTACCGGTGCCCCTACTCCCTCACCTACCCCTCCTGCGATCTGGTCTGCGCAAAGCAGGTCGAGGAGATCATCAAATACTCGACCTCCGGCCACATTGCCGGCTTCATCGCCGAGCCGATCCAGGGGTTCGGCGGCGTCGTCTGCCCCCCGAAGGAGTATTTCGGCATCATCTACGAGATCGTCCGCAGGTACGGCGGCCTCTGCATCGCCGACGAGGTCCAGACCGGATTCGGGCGGACCGGCGACAGGATGTGGGGTATCGAGCAGTGGGGCTGCGTCCCGGACATCATCACCATGGCGAAGGGCATCGGGAACGGCGTCCCGCTCGGCGGCGTGACCACCACGCGCCCGATCGCGGAATCGATGCGCGGGAAGGTGCACTTCAACACCTACGGCGGAAACCCGGTGTCGATGACCCAGGGACTCGGGGTGCTCGAGGTGATCGAGAAGCACAACTACCCGCACAACGCGAAGCTGATGGGCGACAGGCTTATCGACGGCTTCCGGGGCCTGCAGGAGAAGCACCGGATGATCGGCGAGGTGCGCGGGAAGGGGCTCATGCTGGGGATCGAGCTCGTTCGCGACCGGAAGACCAAGGAGCCCGCGGCGAAGGAGACGCTCCGCCTCATGGACCTGTGCAAGGACCGGGGGCTGCTCATCGGCAAGGGCGCAATGGCGGGCAACGTCGTGCGTATCAAGCCCCCGCTCTGCATCGACAAGGGCGATACGGAGTTCATCGTCCGCACCCTCGACGAGTGCCTCGGGCTGATCGAGAAAGAAATGTGAGGCCGTAAGGGCGTGTGAGCGTCTGCGGGTGTGCGCGCAGAAACAACGACTGGTCAGTGCATGCCCTTACGCTCAGACGCCCTCACGCGCATACCCGCACACGTCCTTTCAGTACTCCCCCAGCAGCTTCATGTTGTACCGGGCGCGGCGCGCGAGGTCGGAATCCTTCTCGGCCCTCTCAAGGGTCTTCCTGAAATAGTAGAGCGCGTCATCCTTCTTGCCCATCCTCGCGTAGACGCATCCGAGACTGTAGCAGGCCGGGGGGTAGTCGGGCCGCCGCCAGAGCACCGCCTTGTACTCGAGGGCCGCGTCGCGATACTTCTCGCTCGCCCCTCCCCCGCCCCCCTCCGCCTCTATTTTTTCCGCCCATTTCTCCAGGGCGGTTCCCATCCCGTAATGGGATTCGATGTCCCCCCCCTCGATGGCGAGAGCCTTGCGGTAGTCTTCGACCGCGCGCGCGTACTCCTGCTTCGCGAGTAATAACTTCGCCCGCGCGCCCCACGCCTCCGCGAAGTCAGGGGCCTTCTCCAACAGCGCGCCCAGGACGGCGATCGCCCCCCCGGTGTCTCCCTTTTCGGCGAGGCTCCCGGCATCGCCGAGGAGCATCTCCGAGAGTTCCCGGTCGCCGTCCTCCGCGCCGGAGCCCGCGGGGGCGGGAAGCGGCGACGGCGCCGTGAGCGGCAGGGCTGCCGGTTCACCCACCGTGCCGGGCCCGACGACTTCGCTCGCCGCCCCGGTCACGGGGCGCGGCTTCCTCCCGAAAAGGCGCCCGAGCGAAAACCATCCCGCGGGCTCCCCGTCCGTTGCCGCGGTCTCCCCGCGGCTCCGGCGGTGGGCTTCCTCCTTCGCGATCGCCTCCGCCATGTCGAGCGCTTCGACTTCCCGCACCGTCACGGACGCCGCCCGTTGGACCTGCGGCCCTCGGGGAACACCGGTTTTCCCGATCTCCGCGCCCGGGCACACGGTGGCCGGGAGAAGAGTTATGATGACAACACACACTATTGCAGCTCGGGCTGTAGTAATGACCGACTCCCCTTCTTCTCATTCTTGATTTTCGCCTCGGGTATGGTAGCATAGCATCACGTGGAATCGCACTCGGGTTTCGCGCCTGAGGCGGGACGCATACGCCATGAAGAGATATCAGGGGATGCTGCTGGGGATGCTGGTCGCCGCCTCCGCCTCGTACGCGGCCTCCGACAAGGCGCTCTCCATCGAGGAGATCGTGTGCTTCTCGGACTCCGCGGCGGGCATGGAGGCGGCGCAGGCGGCCGCGCGGCTCCTCTCCGACCGAGGGCAGGGGCGCTACTACTCGAAGTCGTTCGTCGTCACCGAGCGGGAAGACAAGGATTCCAACCGTTTCCTCATCCTCATCCTTTCACCCGATGGGGACAAGGCATTCGATACGACACGACAGGGATTCGACGACTCCCTCCTCGCGCTCCTCCAGAAGATGAAGAACTTTTGCGGGGATACCAAGATCTCGGTGATCCTCCAGCGCCCGGACAAATCGAACATGATGGAGGCCTATTTCGACGACAAGGGCGCCGGAGCGCTCAAGGGCCTTTCAGCCCCTCCCAAGCCCCCGCCCGCCGCGCGTTCCCCTTCTCCTCATCCTCTTGCGGCTTCCCCAGTTCCCGTTGTCGGGGCGCGGGCCCCAAAAAATAGTGCCCCAAAAAAATAGTTGCGGATGCCCCGTTTTTGTATATACTTACCCCCTCCACAAGGCTGGCATAATGAGGATGTCATAATGAGAGATTATAAAATGGGGCTCTTGGGCATGAAGCTGGGCATGACCCAGGTATTCACCGACGACGGGAAGGCCGTGCAGGTCACCGTCATTCAGGCAGGCCCCTGTACGGTCGTCCAGCTCAAGAACGGCAACGCGGGGGGCTACCACGCCCTGCAGCTCGGTTTCAACGAGGGCAAGGCCAAATCGTTCACGAAGCCCCTCCTGGGGCACTTCACGAAGGCGGGCACACCCCCATTCAAGTTTCTCCGGGAGGTGCGCGTCTCCGGGGACGAGTTCAAGAACTTCACCGCCGGGCAGGTCATCGGCGCCGCCGTCTTCCAGGAGGGCGAGTTCGTCGACGTCTGCGGAGTCTCGAAGGGGAAGGGCTTCGCCGGCGTCATCAAGCGCCATCACTTCCACGGCTTCGACGCCGGCCACGGCACACACGAGTGTTTCCGCCACGGCGGCTCGGTGGGCCAGCACTCGTTCCCGGGAAGGGTGTTCAAGGGGCTCGGCATGGCCGGCCAGATGGGCAACGCCCGGGCCACCGTCCAGAACCTGAAAGTGGTCAAGGTGCTCGATGACAAGAACATCCTTCTCATCGGCGGGGCGGTGCCGGGCGCGAACGGCGCCTATCTCGTGATCAAGAAGGCGCTCAAGAAGAAGTCAAAGGCGGCGGCGAAGAAGTAGCGGCGGCGTGTTTCGGTACTGCCTCAGCCATCAAAGGTCCCGGATATAAATCCCGCGAACGCGGAGAATCCGGCTCTAAAGGAGGTTGACAATGGGCTCGATGGATAAAACCAAACACGAAGACAAGAAGAAGTCCCAGAAGTCCCTCAAGGAGAAGCGCCGCGAGAAGAAAGAGAAAAAGCGCGTTTACTGAGTGTCCCCTGCCAAGGGGGCGAGCGATGTCTCCCGATGCCGGCTGAGAAGAGGTCATTTCGGCCGGCATCCCTTTTTCAGCGTTCGTGTCCGTGACGCGGATTCACCCCGCGCGCGAAGAGCATCCGCACGAGGATGAGCCCCATCCCCGCGATCGAGAGCGGCGGGCACACGATCCGCACCCTCCCCTTCTTCACCGCCTCCGCGAGGCTCCGGGGGTCCCTCTCCGCCTCGACCAGCGAATAGGCGCGCCCGAACTGCGACCTGAAGTGCGCGTCCGAGGTGCCGACCATCGGGAGGCCGTGCCGCATCGAGAAACGCTCCGCCGCCCGATTGGGGTTGATCAGTCGGGAATAAAAGTGCGACGCCTCGAGCGCGTCGAAGAGACTGTGGTGCTTTTCGAGGTCCCTTCCCACGCACACGGGGGCTTTGTAGAACGGGTGCGGGGCGATGATGATCGTTCCCTCCCCCCGAATGGCCGCGAGGTCCTCGAAACGCGGAAACCTACTCCCGAGTTTATCCCCGCGAAGGGCTGAGTTGATGGCAAGGACGTGCTTCCGTCCTGCCACCGAGAGCTCGACGCCGGGGAGGAGAAGAATGCCCTTCTCCGCGGCGTATGCGGCAAGGCCTTCGTCCCAGGTCACCGTATTGTGGTTGGTGATTGAGAGGACGGCATACCCGAGGCGCGAGGCCATGTCGATGAGTTCCAGGGCGGAAAACTCGACCGGGTCCTCGGGGTCCTCGGAGGTGTGGACGTGAAGGTCTGCCTTGAGCGGGTCAGAACGCATAGACCAGCGCCACGCCGCCGAAGAACTCGTCGTCGCTGCTCCAGGTCTTCGTCCGGGTGTCAAGCTGCTGGGCGTCCAGGGCGTAGCGGATGAACGGCTCCACGATGAACTTGGATTCGCCGAGGAGGCCCCACGCATACCGGTCGAGCGCGAGCCCCTTCCCGAGGTCGCAGATGAGCGGGAGGGCGAGGCCGAACTCGGCGTCCTGTATGCCGCTCTTCAGGCCGGGGAGCACGTTCTCCCTGTCGATGGCCCAGATCGTCGAATCGAGCTTCAGGCACTGGAGGATGCCGAGGGTCTTGTCCGGCACGGCGTCGGGGAACGGGACGATCAGGTTGAACTCCACGTTGTGCCACCACCAGTTATTCGGATAGCCGTGGAACCCGAACCGGTCGTTCGTGAGCGTGAACGACTTGCTCGAGAAACCGCTGTAGGCGCCATAGTGGACGGCGAACGGTATCGCGGTGATCGGTTTCGCGTAGCCGGGGAGCGACAGGGGTTTGAAGGTGGGGATCGCGTTGAAGCCGGTCCGGATGAGCAGCTCTTCGAAGTCCCTGTCGTGATTGCCGAACGGGGGAAGGCCGTAGTGCTCGTAGCCGATGTCGAAATCAAGGTACTTGAAAAACCGATTCTCGAGTACGGCCATCACCTTGTACCGGTCGAGGTCCTCGTTCCCGGATTTCAGGCCGTCCGCCATCGCCACCATGGAGTGGAGCTTGACCTCCCAGACGTCCCGCTTCTTTTGCTCGTCGTACGGGGTGAGGTCGAACTTCACATCCCCGCCGAGGAGATAACCGGGATCATGCCCGAACCAGTTGATCCCGCGCCATACGTCCCGCGAGGTGAAGATGTTGGCCACGGAAAGGGAGGTGCGCTTCTTGGCGGCACGCACCCATCCCTCGATCCCGCCCGGAGTTGCCTCCGGGGTCCCCGGCGCCGCGGCCTTCTCCGTGGCCCCGGCAGCCGCATCCTGCCCCGACTCGGCGTCGAGCGAAGCCTCGTCCTGGGAGAAGGTTGGTCCGGTGAGGAAGAGTGCCGCCGCGAAGGCCAGCATGAAAGCCGGTCGGGCTTGCGTGCGCATCGCGTCCCCCCTTTCAGCGCGCGAGCAGGCGCCTGAGTTCGAGCGAGAGCATCAGCCTCGATATCCCCCAGAAAAGCACGTACCACGCGATGAGAAGCGGGAGGATGAGCGGGTTCTTGATCACCAGGACGCCGACGAAGATGTCGATGATGCCGAGGAGCGTGAGGAACAGCGTGCCCTGCGCATCCCTGAACGAGGAGATGACCTCCCCGAGGCCCGAGAGGAGCAGGAACCCGGAGACGACCAGGAAGACGATCCCGACCCCGAAGCTCCAGACGAGTATGACGGCGAGGAGCCCGAGGATGACATAGCCGACGCCGGTGACGGCATGGCGCGTCTTGAAATAGTGGGCCGCCTCGGTGATCGCCCAGTAAAGGATAAATATCGAGAGCAGCCACTGGAACACCATGAACGCGGACTGCATCAGGACCATCGTCCCGCCCGGATAGAAGAGCATGAGCAGTCCGAGCGCGACGCCAAGGATCGCGCTGACCGCCATGTAGCCGGTGGTCACCTTCACAACGTCGTTCATGGGAATCCCCCTTTCAGTCACCCGCCTCAACAGCGGCCGCCCAAGTGTGTCAGAAGCACGCGAGAATGTCAACCGGCGAGTCCGGAATATTTTTCCGTCTTCAGTCGTAAGAAACGCTGATCAAGCTCAGCCCGTGCGCGGGGGCGGTAGGGTACGCCCTGCTCCTGTCGCGCGCGGCGAGGATGACGGCGACCCCAGCCGGAGGGAGCGAGCCCTTGCCGACCGCGATCAGCGTCCCGGCGATGGTCCGGACCATCTTGTAGAGAAAGCTCACCGCCTCTATGTCGATGAGGACGAGCTCTCCCCTCCGCTCGACCGACACCGCGCGGACAGTCCTGACCGGGTTGTCGTCCTTTCCCGCGTTGCAGCCGAACGAGGAGAAGTCATGCGTCCCGACAAGGCATCGCGCGCCATCCCGCATCGCCTCGACGTCGAGCGGGCGCGGAACGTAAAGGACGGTCCACCGGTCGAGCGCCGGGCGGACGGGGCGGTTGAGGATGGCATAGCGGTAGAGCTTGCGTTTCGCGCTGAAGCGCGCGTGGAAGACGCTCCCGGCATCATCGACGGAGAGGACGGCGATATCGGGGGGGAGCACCGCGTTCAGCGCGGCGAGGAGCCGCTTCGCGGGGAGGCGGCTCGCGGTGTGAAAATTCGCGACCTGCCCGGCCGCATGCACCCCGGCGTCGGTCCGCCCGGCCCCCGCCACCCGCACGGTCTCGCCGGTGATGCGGGCGATCGCGGCCTCGACCTTCTCCTGGATCGTGGGGCCGTTCGGCTGGACCTGCCAGCCGCAGTAGTCCGTGCCGTCATACTCGATCACCAGTTTGATGTTGCGGTCGTTATCCATGCACGCATCTTCAAGGGAGGCGGTTCAATGGAGCACGCAGATGAACGCAGATCGTCAAAATGGACGCAGAGACAACCAGCGTTCAGCGTTCGGGGTTCTTGGTTCAGTAAACGTTTTAAACCCGCGTGTATCCGCGGCGATCCGCGTCCAAATGTTCAGACCTTGCCGATGACGAGTTCCGCGATCTGCACGGCGTTCAAAGCCGCCCCCTTCAGAAGCTGGTCGCCTGCGATGAACATGTCGATGCCGTTCGGCTGTGAGATGTCCTCCCGGATGCGCCCCACGAGGACCTCGCCCTGCCCGGTCGCCGTGAGGGGCATCGGGTAGCGCTTCCGCTCCGGTTCGTCCACGAGCGCGACGCCGGGGGCCTTCGCCAGGATGCGCCGCACCTCGTCGGCTGAGAGCTTCCGCTCCGTCTCGATGTTCACGGCCTCCGAATGCGCCCGGAGCACCGGCACCCGCACGCAGGTCGCGGTCACCCGGATCGAGTCGTCGCCGAAGATCTTTCTGGTCTCGTGGACCATCTTCATCTCCTCTTTCGTGTATCCGTTGGGCATGAAGACATCCACGTGCGGAAACAGGTTGTAGGCGATCTGCTGCGGGAGGACGGAGACCCCCGGATCCCTCCCCTCCTCGATTTCGCGGATCTGATTCCGAAGCTCCGCCATGGCGCCCGCCCCCGCCCCCGATGCCGCCTGGTAGGTGGCCACCACGATCCTCACGATACGGGCCGCCTGGTGGAGCGGCCAGAGGGGGACAACCATGATGATGGTGGAGCAGTTGGGATTGGCGATGATCCCCTTGTGCTCCCGGACCTTCTCCGGGTTCACCTCGGGGACGACAAGCGGGACCTCCGCGTCCATCCGGAAGGCGCTCGAGTTGTCCACCACGACCGCCCCCGCCTTCACGGCCGCCGGGGCGAACTCCCTGCTGCGCGAAGCGCCAGCGCTGAAGAGGGCGATCTCGACGCCCATGAACGAGTCGGCCTTGAGCTCCTCGACCGGGATGTCCTCACCCGCAACACGGAGCTTCTTCCCCACGGACCGCGCGGATGCGAGCAGCCGTATCTTCCCCGCCGGGAACCTGCGCTCCACGAGGGTGCGGATCATCTCCGCCCCTACGGCGCCGGTCGCGCCGGCGATCGCCACATTATAAAGTCTGGACACGATGTAATCTCCTCATCTACATCCCGTATCATGTGCCCGCGCCGATTGTGTCGGCGTGAGGGTCGACGTATTCCGACTTCATCCCTGCACGAGGGCGGCAACCATATCTCCGACTTCATCGGTTCCGCAGCCCATCTTCCCCGCGGAGAGGCTCTTCAGCTTCGTCGAAACCACCCGCATCACGGCGGATTCGACGGCGCGCCCGGCCTCTTTCTCTCCGAGAAAATCCAGCATCATCCCCCCCGCGCACACCGCCGCGAGCGGGTTGATGACGTTCTTTCCCGTGTACTTGGGGGCCGAGCCGCCGATCGGCTCGAACATCGAGGTGCCGGAGGGGTTGATGTTGGCCCCCGCCGCGATCCCCATCCCGCCCTGGATCATCGCGCCGAGGTCGGTGATGATGTCGCCGAACATGTTCGTCGTCACGATGACGTCGAAGACCTCCGGACTCTTCACCATCCACATACAGGTGGCGTCCACGTGCGCGTAATCCTTCCGGACGTCCGGGTACTCCGCCGCCACCTCGTCGAACACCCGCTGCCACAGATCGTGCGCGTAGGTGAGCACGTTCGTCTTGCCGCAGAAGGTGAGCTTCTTCCGCTTCCGCGTCCTGGCGAGCTCGAAGGCGTAGCGGACGCAGCGCTCCACGCCCTTGCGGGTGTAGATCATCTCCTGAAGCGCCACCTCGTCGGGGGTGCCCTTCTTGAGGAATCCCCCGATCCCCGCATAGACGTCCTCGGTGTTCTCACGGACCACGATGAAGTCGATATCCTCCGGCTTCTTGTTCCTGAGCGGGGTCTCGACGCCGGGGTAGAGCTTCACGGGCCTCAGGTTGATGTACTGGTCGAGCTCGAATCGCAGTTTCAGCAGTATCCCCTTCTCGAGGATGCCGGGCTTCACCTTCGGGTGACCGATCGCGCCGAGGTAGATGGCCTTGAACCCGCGTAGTTCCTCGACGGCCCCGTCGGGGAGCGTCTCGCCAGTCTTCAGGTAGCGCTCCCCCCCGAAGTCGTAGTCCCGGGTCTTTATCCCGAAGCCGAATTTTTCCGCCGCGGCCCTGAGGACCTTGAGCCCCTCCCGTATCACCTCGGGCCCGGTCCCGTCGCCGGCGATCACCGCGATCTCGTGGTTACGTGCCATTGTTCCCTCCCCCGTTCCTCCCGGCGGAACAGCCGCCGGTTCAGTCCCGCCCCGCCACGCGCTTCTTGACGTACGCCATCAGCCCCCCCGCCCTGACGAGCTCCTCCATGAACGGGGGGATCGCCGCGGCGCGATACTCTTCTCCGCGGGAGATGTTGCGAATCTCCCCGCTCCCCCCGTCGATCTCGATCTCGTCGCCGGCGGCGATGGCCGCGCTGGCCCCGGGGGACTCGAATATCGGCAGTCCGATGTTGAAGGCGTTCCGGTAGAATATCCGCGCGAAGGAGGCCGCGATCACCGCGCCCACCCCCGCCGCCTTGATGGCGATCGGGGCGTGCTCCCGGGAGGAGCCGCAGCCGAAGTTCTTGCCCGCGACGATGAGGTCGCCCTTCCCCACCCTCCCCGCGAATTCGCGGCCGGCGTCCTCCATGCAGTGCGCGGCGAGCGCCGCGGGGTCGATGGTGTTCAGGTACCTCGCCGGGATGATCTCGTCGGTGTTCACGTCGTCGCCGAACTTCCACGCCCTGCCCTTGATTTTCATGCGCTTCCTTTCAAATATCGTCCGGGCCGCAGATGCGGCCCGCGACCGCGCTCGCCGCCGCCACCGCCGGGCCGCTCAGGTACACCTCGCTCGACGGGTGCCCCATGCGCCCCGTGAAATTCCTGTTGGTCGTCGCGAGGGCCCGCTCCCCCGCGGCGAGCACGCCCATGTGCCCCCCGAGGCACGGCCCGCAGGTGGGCGTAGAGACCGCCCCCTCCGCCGCGACGAACAGTTCGAGCAGGCCCTCCCTGATGGCCTGCGTGTAGATGGCCTGCGTCGCCGGGATGACGATCAGCCTGACGTCCCGGTGGACCTTCCTCCCCTTTAGTATTTCCGCCGCGACCCTGAGGTCCTCGATCTGCCCGTTGGTGCAGGAGCCGATCACGACCTGGTCGATGCGGATGTCTCCGATCTCGCTCACGCCGCGTGCGTTCTCCGGGAGCGGGGGGAGCGCAACCTGCGGCTCGATCGCCGCCGCGTCGAACTCGATCACCCGCTCGTACGACGCGTCCGGGTCGCTCGCGTACAGGCGCGGCTCGCGCTCGGCCCGCGGCCCTATGTAGCCCTGGGTGATCCCGTCGGGCGCGATGATCCCGCATTTCCCCCCCGCCTCGATCGCCATGTTGCAGATGGGAATGCGATCGTGCATGGGGAGCCGGTCGATCGCGTCCCCGGTGAACTCCATCGCCCGGTAGAGCGCGCCGTCGACCCCGATCTCGCCGATGGTGCGAAGGATGAGATCCTTCCCCCCCACCCACTTCCTCAACGCCCCCCGGTAGACGAACCGGATGGACGAGGGGACCCTCAGCCACACTTCCCCGGTCGCCATCGCCGCGGCGAGGTCGGTGCTGCCGACCCCCGTCGCGAAAGCGCCCAGCGCCCCGTAGGTGCAGGTGTGGCTGTCCGCCCCGATCACGAGGTCCCCGGGGACCACGATCCCCTTCTCGGGAAGGAGTGCGTGCTCGATCCCGGCGCGGCCCACGTCGAAATAGTGCGTGAGACCCTGCGCGCGCGCAAAATCCCTGAGAACCTTCGCGTGCTCGGCCGATTTGATGTCCTTGTTGGGCGTGAAATGATCGGCGACGAGGACGACGCGCGCGGGATCGAACACCCGGCGGGCGCCCGCGTCCTTGAACTCCTTGATCGCGATCGGCGCCGTGATGTCGTTGCCGAGCGCGATGTCCACCGAGGCCATGATGATCTCACCCGGCGAGACCGACTTCCTGCCCGCGTGCGCCGCGAGTATCTTCTCGACAATGGTCATTCCCATGGCGGCCGCTCTCCGAAAAGGGGATATAGTTTAGCCCACCGGGGACCCGAAAGCAATTGACTTTTCCCCCTCCGGCGGTGATACTATCGACCGCGGTGCGATCGGAATTTTCTCGCGCAGGCGCGCGGGAGTGAACTCTGGGGCTGTAGCTCAGTTGGGAGAGCGCTTGAATGGCATTCAAGAGGTCGGGGGTTCGATTCCCCCCAGCTCCACCAGTACTTTTCCTCAGTTTCTGACCGTACGAGCACGGGGCCGCGAGCACGGGGTCAAACCTTTACTCTTTACTGAGGTATCTGTATGCCACTTAGTAAAGAGTAAAGGTTTGACCCCGATTCTTTCCTAAAATGCCGATATGAAGATTTATAAAATTTTTGCCTGCTACCCTGCTGTAACTGCTGCAATCGCGTTGGAGGTGCTTGTTGGATGTGCCGTCCCCCCAAAAGAACCCGCCTCACGGCTAGTTACACATAGTGAACGTTGCAAGCCTGCCAGTGAAGTTGAAATCGCGGCACTTTTTGACCGTTGGAATCAGTCATTGCAGACGGGGGATCCGAGTAAGGTTGTCGCAAACTATGCTGAAAGGTCAATTCTTCTACCCACAGTATCCAACAAGCCGCGATTAACACCGGCTGAAAAAGAAGATTACTTCCGTCACTTTTTGGAAAAGCGTCCATCCGGCAAAATCGACCTTCGCCAGATTGAAATAGGCTGCAATATGGCGGTAGATTCCGGATTATACACATTTACTTTCGCCAAGACCGGTGAGGTGGTAAACGGACGGTATAGCTTCACCTACCGATGGGATGGTTCGAAGTGGTTGATTATTAGCCATCATTCATCTGCGATGCCGGAAACAAAATAGCGCCAAGGCGCGAGAGATTGAAAGCAAATCAGAACAATGGCGAGAAATAGGGGTCACCGGGGTCATACCTTTACTCTTTACTGAGGCATCTGTATGCCACTTAGTGTGACCCTGATTCTTCACTTAGCACTTAGTAAAGAGTAAAGGTTTGACCCTGTTGATTCTTGTAAAGGTTTGACCCTGTTGATTCTTTCGTGGGGATATGGGGTGTGAGATGTCGGAAGTCCCTGAAAACGAACCTGGCACAAGCGGTCACCGAGTTCGCAAAACAAAAAAAGTGAATGGCATTCAAGAGATCGGGGGTTCGATTCCCCCCAGCTCCACCAGTTTATTCCTCATGCAGAATCCCTTCCTTCGCCCCGCCCCCCTCGCGGGCGCG
>JBAXOY010000027.1:0-28703 GCA_037133055.1 Chlamydiota bacterium | reverse complement strand
CCAGAGCGCGTCGCCGCTCGAAAGGGTGGCGGTGGTGGCGGTGGCATGCCATTCGGAGGTCCAGGGAAAATCGTCGTGCTCCGCAAACCGGGCGGTCATCGCAAAGAGGTTGTCGGAGTTCTTATACCGATCGGCCATCTGAACGGCCCGGGAACGGAATTGGCGGCAATGATGGTAAACCACCGCGGCGCTGACGGTGCTGCTTCCTTTTTGGCGCGGTTTCAAGGCCAGCACCCGGCAAGGCACCCGGTGGCCCATACACCATTCGTAGGCCTCCAAGATCTGGAGTTGATAAACGTTCAGCTCCGGAGTCACCAGCCGCTGATCTTTGGTCAAAATCTTGCCGCAAGTCGCAAACCAAAGCGATGCACTGCGGGCCACGGAGGCCATGGCGATTTCCCGATCGACTCCCGAGGCGGGGATACATTACCAACTATCCGCACGCCCCGCACAACCGGCACGCGGCGGGCTCGCACCGCGCGGTGAGTTCCCCGTTCATGAACCGTTCGAACTCCGCCCTCAGGTACGCCCTGCCCACCCCGGTGTCCATGTGGTCCCAAGGAAACACCTCGTCCGCTCCCCGCGGCCGCAGCGCATGGAGATCGAGCGCCCCGCCCGGCATCCGCCCCTCGACGAGGAACCGCGCGAGCGTCCGGTCTCCCCTCGCCAGGGCGCCCTCGATGATCGCCCCCCGCGTGCTCTGCCCGCTCAGCCGCACCCGGGGGATCCGCGAGAGCATCCCCTTCAGAAGCCGGTGCCTTCTCCTCAGCTCCGTCTCCGGCTCCATCCCCGCCCACTGAAGCGGCGTGTTCGCCTTCGGGACCAGGCACCCGACGCTCACCCGCGCGGGGATTCGCGTTGCCACGGCCTCGACTTCCGCGGCAATCGCCTCGAGGTCGCCGTCCCGCTCCCCCGGGATCCCGATCATATAGTAGAGCTTCACCTCCCTGAGGCCGGCCGACTCGGCCCGCTCCGCGGCGGAAAGTATATCCCGCGCGGGGATCGATTTATTGAGCCCCCGCTGGAGTTGTTCGACCGGGGTCTCCGGGGCGATCGTCAGGCTCCTCATGCCGCTCTTCGCGAGAAGCCCGAGGAGCGCGTCGCTCAAGGCATCCGCCCTCAGGCTCGACACGGAGACGCGCCCGCCGCGGGCGACGATCTCCCCGCACGTCTCCTCGATCCACGGACAGTCCGAGAGGGAGGGGCCGAGCAGGGCGATGCCCCGGGCGTGCGCCATCCCTCTCGCGACGGCGTCGGCGAGCGCCGCCCTGCTCCTCATCCGCGGGGGGCGATAGGCATAGTCCGCGACGCAGAACCGGCACCCCCTCCCGCAGCCGCGCGACACCTCCACCATCGCCCTGCCGCCGAAATCCGTCTCCGGGGTGACCAGGGGGGCGAGTGCGGGCCACCGGTCGAGGTCCGCCGTCCGCTGCCATGACGGGCGCGGCAGCGACCGGTCCGCCGGCTCCACGGCGGCGAGCCGCCCTCCGCGGTCGAGGCGCGGCACGAAGAGCCGCGGGACGTAGACCCCGGGGATTTCCGCGAGCGACCGGAGGAGACGCTCCCGGGTCCCCGCGCTTCCCTCCGCCATCATCCGATCGAAGAGGGGGCCGAGGACGCCCTCCGCCTCGCCGAGAACGAAGAGGTCGAACAGGTCGGCAATCGGCTCCGGGTTGAGCGTGGCGCAGACGCCGCCCCCGAGGACCAGGGGGGCGCTTTCGTCCCTGCCGCCGGAGAGGGGCGGGATGCCCGCCCGGCGCAGGATTTCCACGATGTTCCCGTAATCCTGCTCGCAGGAGATGGAGAAGGCGACGAGATCGAAGCCGGAGAGGGGGGTGCGGCTTTCCACCGTGAGGCTCTCGACGCCGGGCATGAGAAAGGCGCGCTCGCAGCGCACCCCGGGCAGGGAGTTGAGGGCCGCGTAGACGAGCTGGAACCCCATGCTGCTCATCCCCACGAAATAGGAGTCGGGATACACGAGGGCGACGGTGCAGGAGGCCGGGTGCCGGGACAGGGCGCCGCGCTCGAGACCGGCAAGGCGCTTCAGTTCGCGGATGGCGTCGTAGTTCATTTCATCCCGGGGCGGTCGGTCGCGACGGACATCCGAGGCGGCGGGGACACGGGGCGTTTCAAGACAGGTCAATCGTCGCCGAGGATCTGGCGGGACTCGTCGAGGTAGATCCCCTGGAGGTTCATCTTGAGGCTCTCGGGGCTCGGGGAGTGCGAGAGCGCCGCATCCTCGGTGATGAGGGAGGCCTGGACGAGTTCGACCAGGGCCTGGTTGAAGGTCTGCATCCCCAGGTCCTTCCCGTCCTGGATCGCGGCGGTGAGTTTTCCGACCTTGTTTTCGCGGATGAGCTTCCGCACGGTGGTGGTTCCGAGCATGATCTCGACCGCGGGAATGGCCCCTTTCCCGTCCGCGCGGGGAATGAGCCGCTGGCAGATGATCGCCACCACGTTCGCCGCCAACTGGAGCCGCGCCTGCTCCCGCTCCGCCACGGGGAAGAAGTCCATAACCCGGAGCACCACCTGCGCGGCGTCGGGGGAATGGAGGGTGGCGAGGGAAAGCCGCCCCACGTCGGCGGCGGCGAGCACCGCCATGAAGCTCTCCTTGTCCCTCATCTCTCCCACCATGATGATGTCGGGGTCCTGCCGCATCACGCAGCGGAGGGCCGAGGGGAACGACCGGGTGTCGATGCCCACCTCGCGCTGCTCGATCAGCGATTTCACGTCGTCGTGGATGAACTCGATCGGGTCCTCGATCGTGACGATGTGGCGCCGGAGCCGCGCGTTGATGAAATCGATCATGGCGGCGAGCGTGGTGGATTTTCCGGAGCCGGTCGCGCCGCTGACGATGACGATCCCGCGCTCGGTGAGCGCGATCTTCTTGATGATCGGCGGGAGGCCGAGATCCTTGAAGCCGGGGACGGACGTCTGCACGTGGCGCATGACGATGCCGACCATCCCCCGCTGGTGGAAGATGTTCGTGCGGAACCTTCCCGCCGCGGGGTCGAGGTAGGCGACGTCGAGCTCGGCGCCCGAGAGAAACGAGGCCCACTGGATCTTGCCGACGAGGGACTGGGCGACCGCCTCGATCTCGGAGGGGGCGAGGGGCGGATGGTCAAGGGACACGAGCTGGGTCGCGATTCTCAGGATCGGGGGGCACCCCGCCTTCAGGTGGATGTCGGAGGCCCTGCGCGTCACCGCCTCCCTGAGGACTCCCGACAGATCGACCATACTCCCCCGCGAAAAACGCGCCGGGACGCCGGCTCCCATAGAACAGCGACGTACCACGCGGCCGCCGCGAGTGCCGCCGTCAGAAAATCTTCTTGATGCAGTGGTGAAGGCGCTCCTTCTGCTCCCTGCTGAGACCGACAAAGTAGGCGGCCATGTCGTATTTCCCGGTCTTGGGAACCCGCTCGCACCCGACCACCACCGCGCTGCACTGGAGCGCCTCGTGCCCCTTCGTCGCGGCCCTTGCCGGATGCGGCGGCAGCACAAGGTTCACCGCGAGCTCCCTGAAGAGGGGGATGCTCCTGTCGGTCTGGAAGCAGATGCCATTCCTGCTCACGTTGATCCCCTGCCCCAGGACCTTGAAGTTCGCCGAGCTCACGCTGAACCCCTTGGCGCCGAAGCTCCGGGCGGAGAACACCCTGCCGGGGTCGTATCGCCCCGCCGCTCCGGCGGCGCCCTTCCGGGCGTTCACCGGGAGTTTCTCGCGCACGAAGCTCGAGAGCCTCTGCCTGTCGGCCTTTGCAATATCCGTGAAGAAAAGCGCGATCCCATAGTGCGGGTGGACGATATCGGCGTCCTCGGGCTGGTTCCGTACCACGATGCCGTGGCACCGGACCTTCTTCCGGGCCGGGTGACCCTTCTCGGGCTTCTCCGGGAGGAGGAGCGTCAGATCGAGCGTGGAGTTGAGGGGAACGAACTTATCGAGGGTGCAGTACGCCCCCGAGGAACTGATATTCTTCGTGTGGGCTTCGATGACGCGCTCGTTCTTATTGATCTTGAGGGACAGGCCGACATCTGCCCGCGTGGCCCTGCGATGCTCCGACACGGCGCTGCGGGAGTTCTTTTTCGACTTCATACCGTACTCCTTACGCTCACTGTATAGCACTTCCCCCCGGCGATGTCAACCGCTCAAAGCTGTTTTCGAGCTCTCCTTTCACGATTTTCCCCGCGGCGTTACGGGGCAGTCTGTCAAGGATAACGATCGTGTGGGGAACCTTGTACCCCGCGAGGTGCTGCCGGCACCAGGCGATGAGTTCCTGCGCCGCGTCGCCCCCTCCTTCCTTGAGGGATAGGAATGCGACGGGCACCTCGCCCCGGTGCCTGTCCCGCTTCCCGACCACGGCGGCCTCCGCCACCCGCGGATGCCGGTAGAGGACTTCCTCGATCTCCCGGGGATACACGTTCATCCCGTGGAAGAGGATCATGTCCTTTTTCCTGTCGAGGATGAAGAGATACCCATCCTCGTCGAGCGTGCCGATGTCCCCGGTGAAAAGCCAGCCGTCCCTGATCGTTTCCTTGGTCTCGCGGGGCCGGTTCAGGTACCCCCGCATGACGTTCGGCCCCCGCACGGCGATCTCCCCCACCCCGCCCGGGGGGAGCGTGTCCCCGCTTCCCGAAACGATCCTGACCTCGACGCCGGGGATCGGCAGGCCCACCGACCCCGGCTTGCGCACCCCGTCGAGCGGGTTGATCGAGACCACCGGGGAGGTCTCGGAAAGCCCGTAGCCCTCGAGGAGCGGAATGCGCACCCGCCGCTCGAACGCCTTCAGGGTTGCCCCGGAGAGGGGGGCGGAGCCGGAGATGCACGCGCGCAGCCGCAGCAGCGGCCTCGTCCACCAGGGGAGACCGCGCTGCGCCAGGACGTCGTAGATATGCGGGATCCCGATGAAGATCGTCGCCCTCCGGAGGATCACGCTCTTCAGGATATGCGGGAGCGACTTGAGCCGCGTCACGGCGACAATGCCCGCGCCGACGCTGAGCGGCATGAGGATGCACGCGGTGAGGGTGAAGGAGTGGAACATCGGGATGAAAAAGACCACGCGATCCCCCGCGCCTATCCTGATGCTCCTACCGGAAGCGACGACGTTCGAGAGGAGGTTGCCGTGGGTGAGCATCGCCCCCTTGGGCCTCCCCGTGGTCCCGGAGGTATAGATGATGACGGCGAGGTCCTCCCGCCCGACGGGCAGGCCGGGATCGGCGTCGCTCACCCCCCTGATGAGCTCGTCGCAGAGCCACGTGTCGGCGCCGAGGTCCTCCCGCCCGACGGTGACGAGCGTTTTCAGGGATGGCACGCGGTCGGAAAACCTCCTCACCGTCGAGGCGAACTGGTCGGCGCTCACCAGGACCTTCGCCCCGGAGTCCTCGACGATGTACCGGAGCTCCTGGGCGGTGAGGAAGGTGTTGAGCGGGACGACGGTCGCGCCCGCCTTGAGAGCGCCGAGGCAGGCGTAGATGAACTGGGGGCTGTTGCCGAGAAAGAGCGCGACACGGTCACCGGGCACGACGCCGAGCCGCTCGCGGAGGGCGCGCGCGAAACAGTTGCAGTGGGCGTTCAGGGCGCGGTAGCGGATGACGCAGTCATCGATGGAGAGGGCGATGCGGCGCGGATACTCCCGCGCGGTCTCCTCGAGCATGCGCCCGAGGCTCTCGCATCCCTCCGTCCGGGCCATCGTGTCCCTGAGGGGCATGGGAGGATCCGCGCGTCTATTCGTCCAGGACGACCTTGCCCCAGGGACGCCAGAGCGCCGAGTGCATCGAGGCGACCTCGGCGCCGCCGTAGCGCAGTGAGACCCGCCAGCTCGCGATATCCCCGTGCTCGGTGTTCTGCGCGCCCAGGTTTTTCCAGACGTATTTGTGCCGTCCCACGGGGAGATTCTCGTACGCCTTCTGGGAGGAATGGACCTCGATCCCCTTCGGGTACATGTACTCGAACGTGACGGTCAGCGGCCGCGGCAGGGTCTTATCCGGGCCTTTGGCGTCGAAGACGACGACATACTCCTCGCCCTGCATGTCGGGCGGGAGGAACCTCGCCTCGTAGCGCCACTTTTCGATGCCCCCGAGCCCCGTGAACATGCCCCCGCTCTGGCTCGCCTCGGAGTTGATGCCCTGGTTCTGGACGAGCCTCGACTGGCCGTCGATGGCGAGCAGCTTGTCCTCCCTCTTCACCGAGGCGATGTGAAACCCGGTCGACGCGGCCTTGTAGGGCTGCATGACCGCGGCGCACCCCGCCACGCACGCCGCCGCCGCGAGCACCGCCGCGGCACGTCTCGCCGATTTCATCGCGAACCTCCTCCCCATGGTCTGCGCCAGTGCGACGCCGATAGTATAGCCCCTCGCCCTGTCGCGTTCAACCGCGTAATTTTCCTGGTAATTTTACCGTGGGGTTTTGCCGGTTTTCACCACGGAGCCACGGAGAGCGCGGAAGAAGAGATTTTTTTCAACCACTACGCCCACACGCCGACACGCCCACACGGCTGTTTTTCCTACCTGTCGGAGAGGACCCCCGCCGCCGCGCCGAACCGCGCGTAGCTCGACGCGATGTTCGCCCGCAGGGCGGAGGCGAGGTCCGCCACCCCGAAGTCTGGACAGATGAAGGTGAGCACGAGCCCGAGCACGAGGATGTTCATCAGATAGATGATGGCGATCGAGAAGAGATAGCCGTTTTTCTTGACCTCCGACTGCCCCTTGATCAGGACCGAGATGGTCAGGATGAAGTGGAACGCCCAGGTGAAGCCGATCAGGAAGATGAACCCCTCGGTGAACCGCTGGGGCTCCCAGAACAGCCTCCCCGCGAAGTAGAAACCGATGAGGAGGATGGTATAGACGGGAAAAAAATACGGGGAGAGCGCGATGAGGAAATTCCCCTTCGTCCCCTCCACCCTCCCGCCCTTCGATGAGGCGGAGAAGGCGGTCACCTCGCCGCGGAAGAGGAGGATCCAGAAGGCGTGGGTGAGCTCGTGCCCGAAGACGTAGGACTTGATCGGCTGCTGGAAGATGGCGAAGATGAGGACGAATGCGCCGAACCCCGCGAGGAACCAGACCTGCGAACTGATGGGCCCGAGAAGGTCGTGGTACAGGGCCATCGTCGCCCCGGCGCAGGCCGGGACGAGCAGGAGGCCCGCGAGGAATTTGACCACCCGCAGGAGGAACTGCAGCAGCTTCATCGGCGGAATCTCCCGGTGAAGAAAAGGTACTATAGCGCATCAGGCGGCGCCGTTCAACCGCGGATTACGCTTTGCTGTTTTCGTTTGAAAAAGACAGGGCGGTTGGCCGTCTAGAGGCGAGTGTGGGATAACTAGCCGGCAACCGCCCTGAATGTCTCCTCCACGCGATACGGGCCCGTTCAGCCCGCCACGGCGCTCACGCGCACCCCCTTGCGCAGGAATGTCGGGATGTCGAGGTTCTCCCCCTCGAGTATCGTGGGCTCGGTATCCTCGAAATGCTCGTAACTCTTGAAATCCAGGTCGATCAGCGTCTGCTGGGGCACGGGCGCGGGCGACGGCTCCCCCGCCGCCTCCGCGGGCGCCTCAGTCGCGCGCGCCCGCTCCCCGTCGAGGCTCGTCGCAAGGACCGTCACCAGGCGCTGCCCGTGGAACGCGGAGTCCACCAGGGCGCCGAAAATCACGTGCGCGTTTCTGTTCCCCATCCTGCTTATCGCCGCCGCCGCTTCCTGGACCTCCCTCAGGCCGAGGTCGTCGCCCCCCATGATGCTGATGAGCAGCCCACGGGCGCGGGAGAGGGTGTCCTGGTCGAAGAGCGGGTTGTCGAGGGCCCTGCGCGCCGCCTCGACGGCGCTTCCCTGCCCGGAGCTCGTGGCGAAGCCGAGCGCAGCCCGCCCGCCGCGGGCGACGATGGTGCGCACGTCGGCGAAGTCGAGGTTGATGAGGCCGGTCCGGCTGATCAGCCTCACGATGCACTGGACTCCCTCCGCCAGGATGTCGTTCGTAAAATCGAACGCCTCCTTCATGGATCCGTTCAGGTCGGCGACCTGGAACAGTTTGTCGTTGGGGGCCACGATCACCGTGTCGGAGTGCTCGTCGACAAGCCGCAAGCCCTCCAGTGCCTGGGTCTTCCTCTTCTGCCCCTCGAAGTCGAACGGCGTGGTCGCGATGCAGACCGTGAGGATGTTCCGCTCCCGCGCCATCTGCGCGATCACCGGGGCGGCGCCGGTCCCCGTTCCCCCCCCGAACCCCGCCACCAGGAACAGAAGATCGCACCCCTCGAGCGCGGCCTCGAGCTCCGCCATGGAATCCATGGCTGCCTGGCGGCCGACATCGGGATTCCCCCCCGCCCCGAGCCCGTGGGTGATGTTCTCCCCGATCTGGATCTTGTGCGGGGCGTTCGACTGGGTCAGGTCCTGGCGGTCGGTGTTGATCGCCACGTAGTCGATCCGGTCCCCCCCCGATTTGAGCATCTGATCGAGGGCATTGGAACCGGCCCCGCCGATCCCGAGCACCCTGATCCGCACCTGCCGTACTCCTTCCGCGTCCATGGCTCCCCCCCTCGATATACGTGCGCTGCTCCTCCATCAACTAGAAACGGTTTGCCATCCACTCCCGTATCTGATCCGCCCCCCGCGCGAGACGGCCCCTCCTCCTGAAACGCGACACCCGTCCCTCTTTTCTCATCCGCTGCCCGTACAGGGCAAGGCCGGCCCCGGTCGCATAGACCGGGCTGTCCAGCGCCTCGGAGATGCCGGAGACCCCCGCGGGCCTGCCGATACGGACCGGGAGCTCGAAGACCTTCCCGGCGAGCTCCACGATGCCGTCGGTGAGACAGGCCCCCCCCGTGAGCACCACGCCCGACGCCATGAGCCTGCGCAGCCCGGAGCGGTCCACCTGGCGCCTCGCGAGGGAGAGTATCTCGGTCATCCTGAGTTCGATCACCCGCGCGAGCTCCCTCCGGCTGTAGCGCGCCGCGCCCCTGCCCGCCGCCGGCGGGATCTCGATCTCCTCCTCGGGGTCCACGCGCTCCTCCATGGCGCTGCCGTAGGCCTGCTTGATCTCTTCCGCGAGCGAGATCGGCAGCCTGAGCGCGACCGTGAGGTCGTTGGTGACATGGTCTCCGCCCACCGCGAGCACGCTCGACTGGCGTATGCTGCCGCGGTGAAAGGCGACGAAGTCGGTCGTCCCTCCCCCGATGTCGATCAGGAGGACGCCCGAGTTCTTCTCGTCCTCACTCAGGACCGCGATGCTCGCGGCAAGCGACTCGAGGACGATATCCTCCACCTCGAAGCCGGCCTTGTTGATGGCCCTGATGATGTTCTGGGCGGCCGTGATCGTCCCGGTGATGATGTGGGCCTCCGCCTCGAGGCGCACCCCCGACATCCCCACCGGCTCCCTGATCCCCGCCTGCCCGTCGACGGTGAACTCCTGCGGGATCGTGTGGAGGATCTCCCGGTCTGCGGGGAGCGACACCGCGCGCGCGGCGGCGATCGCCCGATCCACGTCCCTCGGCGTGATCTCCCCGCCCTCGCCGATCGCCGCGACGCCGCGGCTGTTGAAGCTCTTGACGTGCCCCCCGGTGATCCCGGCGAAAACGGAGTGGATCTCTACGTTCGCCATCTTCTCCGCGTCCTCGACGGAACGGACGATGGACTCGACCGCCCTGTCCATGTCCACCACAACCCCCTTGCGGAGGCCCTGCGACGGGGCGTGGCCGAGGCCGATGACCCGCAGGGAACGGGTCTCCCGGTCGATCTCCGCGACGACCGTGCAGATCTTGGTCGTCCCGATGTCCAGGCCGATGATAAGGTTCGAACCGTGCGTCATCATTCCCCCTTTATCGCGCGCCGCGTTGCGGTCAGCGCATCGAAGCGACGTCCCTGCGCGCCGGCATCTCGGCGACGTCCTTCCAGCGCAGGTCAAGGTAGCTCGCGGGGCCGTCGATGCCTCGAAGTCTCCGCTGCTTCAGCACGAACGAGAGCAGTTGCAGGCGCTCCCCGATGCTGTCGCTCCCAAGGCGTATCTCCTCGATCGAGCCGGTCCGCAGCACGGTGTTCTCCGCATCGGCCATGTCCACGCTCACGAGCTCGATCTGCCGGTCGAGGTCCGATTCATGATACGCCTTCACGATCTCGATCGCCCGCCGGACGGCGGGGGCGCACAGACGGTCCCCCGCGCGGAGCGCGCCGAACGCGAGGCCCGTGACCGAGGGAATGGCGCGGCTCGCCGCCTCCTTTGCCGGGGAGAGGACGCAGCCCTCCTCGTCGAGGACATAGCGCCCCCCCGCATAGACCGCCGCAATCGGGGTCCTCTCGTAGACCCGCACCAGGATTCCCCCGGGGACCCTCCGGCTCACGACCGCGTCCCGTATGTCCGGATGCGCGCGCAGCCGGTCGCGGATCGCGGCGAGGTCTGCGGTGATGAGGTTGTCGCCGACCTTCGCGCGCGAGAGGAAGATGATCTCGCGCTTCGTGAGCAGCTCCTCGTTGGCCACCTCGATCCACCGCACCGTGAACCGCGGGGACGCCTGAAACCGCTCGCGGACGCCCGCCGTGCCGAGGATGCCAAGGGTGGCCGCCGCGACGGCGGCCGCGGCGATTTTTCCCAAACCCCGCAACCTGGAGCGGTCGCCCCCGGCGCGCGCCTCGCGCGTCCTGCGACGCCGCGCCACGTCGACGTTGAACACGATGGCGCGACGCTTCTTCGGAAGCTTGATGTTCCATTTTCCCCTCATCCCCTGCCCCCCTGGTACTGCCGTATCGGCGTACGGGCGTGTGTGGGCGTACACGATAAAGCGTTTTGTCTATTTACGCGCGCACGCCCTCACGCAGCCGGATCCTCGCCCACAATAACCACTTCGGGATCGAGGAGAATGCCCGTCTCTCCCCTGACGGCCGCACGCATGCGCTGCATGAGGACGAGGACGTCGGCCGCCGTCGCGTTTCCCCGGTTCACGATCACGTTCGCGTGCCGCGCGTGCACCGCGGCCCCTCCCGCATGCGAACCCTTGAGCCCGAGCCTGTCAATGAGCTCTCCCGCGGACGGCCCCCCCGCCGGATTTTTAAAAATGCAGCCCGCGTTCGGCTCCCCGGGGAGCCACTCCGCCCGTCGATTCGCGCACTCGCCCGCCGCCGCCCGGAGGGATTCCGGATCGCCCTGCGAGAGACTGAGCCCCACTTCGGCGACGACCGCGGACCCCGCCGCCGCGCATCCACGATACTCGAATCCCATCGCCCGGCCCTCGACCCGCCGCGCGCCGCCCGACCCGTCCACAAGGCGCGCCCACGCGACTGCCTGGGCGATCTCCGCGCCGCAGGCGCCCGCGTTCATCCGCACCGCGCCTCCCACCGTGCCCGGTATCCCCGCAAGGCGCTCGAGCCCCGCGAGTCCGCGCCGCAGCGCCTCCGAAACCACCGTCCCGAGGGGCGCACCGCCGCCCGCCCGCGCGCCGCGCTCCCCGAACTCCATTTCCGCGAGCCGGCCGCCGAGCCTCGCCGCGATGCCGCGGAAACCGCCGTCCCGCACGATGAGGTTCGTGCCCCCCCCGAGGGCGAGGAACGGGAGCCGGCGCGACGCGCAGAGGGCCAGGAGCGTACCGAGCTCCTCCTCCCCCTCGACCTCGACCAGCGCGTCCGCGGGCCCCCCGACCCGCATGCTCGTGTGCGTCGAGAGCGGCTCGTCGAACCGGACTCTGGCGCCGAACATCTCCGCGAACCTTTCCCTCACCGCTGGATCAAGCATCCCGGCTGCGTCCTTCCCGTATCGGCGTATCGGTCATCAACGCTCACACGCGCACACGCGCACACGCCCTCACGGTTTTTTCAATCAGGTCCGCCAATTTCGCGGCCGCGTCAGGCCTCGCGAGCCCCCGCATGGCCCGCGACATCTTCTCCCGCGCGGCCGTATCCTTCGCGCGCCGGATGACCCGCTCCGCGAGGCCCGCCGGCGTGAGATCCCGTTCGAGGAGCGTCTCGGCCCCGCCCGCCTTCTCGTAGAGCCGCGCGTTCGCTTCCTGGTGGTTCCCGACCGCGCGCGGAAAGGGCACGGTGATCGCGGGCAGCCCCGCCTGCGCGAGCTCGGCAAGCGTCATCGCCCCCGCACGGCACACCGCGAGGTCGGCCGCCGCGTACGCCCGCTCCATCTCCTCGATATACGGGAACACCGCCGCGGCAAGGCCCGCCCTGCGATACGCCTCGCGCACTTCCCCGCACCCGCGCTCGCCCGCGAGGTGCACGACCTGCATCCCCTTTACCCGCGCGAGGATACCCGCCGCACCCGCCGCGGCGTCGTTGAGCGCTCGGGCACCCTGGCTCCCACCCATCACGAGCAGCGTGAATCCGCCCGTCGGAAGCCCGAGGATCCGCCGCGCCTCGTCGCGCTCCATCCCGCGCACTATCCCGCGCCGCAGCGGGATGCCGGTGACCTCGCACCGCGTACCCGCGCGACGGCGCTCACCGGAGGGCATTCCCAGCGCAACCGCGTCCGCGACCCGAGAGAGCAGCCGGTTCGCTCTCCCCATCACCGCGTTCGCTTCGTGGATCACGACCCCGATGCCCATCGCCCTCGCTGACAGCGCGGGCGGCACCGAGACATACGCGCCGAAGCCGACGAGCGCCTGCATCCCCCGCTCCCGCATGAGCCGCCCCGCCTCCCGGTACGCCAGGATCATCCGCGCAAGGGCGGGGACCACCCGGAACGAACAGATGCTTCCGAACGCGCTCGCCGGAAGCTCCACGAAGGGAAAACCGAAACCCTCGAGCACCCCGCGCTCCACCCCGCGCCGCGACACGAGGAAGAGGCACTCGGACGCCCGGTCCCTCCTCAGGAGCTCCTCCGCGACACCGAGCGCCGGGTACAGATGCCCCCCGGTCCCTCCGGCGGCGAACGCGATCCTCATATACGCATCGTCCTGTCCTCGCGATTCTCGAGGTAGTGGACCGCAAGGTCCGACCCCACGTGCCTCCCGATGTTCATCAGCACCCCGACGGCAAAAAGGTTGAAGACCATGCTCGATCCGCCGAAGCTGATGAAGGGGAGCGGCAGGCCCTTCGTCGGGAGGCTCCCGGTCACCACCGCGATGTTGATGATGGCCTGGAGGCTGAGCATCGACACGATCCCGAGCGCCAGGAGGTGCCCGTAAAAATCGGGGGCCTTCCGGCATATCCGCATCCCGAAGATGAGCAGCGCGAGGAACAGCGTGACGATGACGCCCGCGCCGATGATGCCGAGCTCCTCCCCGATGATCGAGAAGATGAAGTCCGTGTGCGCCGCCGGGAGGTAGTAGAATTTCTGGCGGCTCTGCGCGAGCCCCAGCCCGGTGATTCCGCCGGAGCCGAGCGCGATGAACGACTGGATGATCTGGAAACCGGTCCCCTCCGGGTCGGCCCACGGGTTTACAAACGCCACGATGCGCCGCATCCGGTACTCGGAGCTGAAGACGAGCACGTAGACCGCGGGCAGGGCGGCGAGACAGAGGGGGAGGAGGAGCCGGAGCCGCACCCCCGCCACGAACAGCATGATGCCGACCACGAGCGCGCAGAGGATCGTCGTCCCAAGGTCGGGCTGCAGCATGATGAGGCCCAGCATGCTTCCGAAGAGCACGAGCGGCACCGCCAGCCCAGTCCAGAAGTGATCGATCTGCCGCTGCTTCCTCGCCATGACGTCGGCCATATAGAGGATCAGGCCGAGCTTCGCGATCTCGGACGGCTGAAAGCTGAATCCCCCAAGCCATATCCAGCGGCTCGCCCCTCCCGCGGTCCTCCCGACCCCCGGGACGTACACGAGCGCGAGGAGGGCGAGGCTGGAGAATATGAGCGTGAGGCTGTGCGCGCGGAGGTTGTGGTAGTCGACATTTACGGAGACCGCGAACGCCGCGAGGCCGATCAGGATCCAGAGCGCCTGCCTCTTCAGATAGTAGTAGCTGTCGTTGAAGCGCTCCTGGGCGAAGAAGGCGCTCGTCGAATAGATCATGACGATGCCGATGCTCAGGAGCACCACCACCGTGAAGAAGAGAAGCGTCCGCTGGTTCACTGCCTCGTCCTTTCCGCCGCTTCCAGTTCCGCCCGGATACGAATCTCCGGCCCGTCACCCATGAACCGGCGAATGGCCGAAACGGCGAGTGGGCGACTTCATTGTTCAACGATCGCCGGTTTGCCCTTTCGCCGTCCCGCCGGTTCGCCCTGTCGCCCTTCGCCCTTTCGCCGTCCCGCATCACTGCGGGATCGTCAGCACCATGCCCGCACGGATCTTGCCCGCGTCCTTGAGGCGGTTGGCGCCCATGATCTTCTTCATCGAAACGCCGTAGTGCTTCGCGATCAGGGAGAGCGATTCCCCCTTTTTCACCACGTGCCTCCTGACCGCCCCCGCCGGCGCCTTCGTCTCGGCACGCGGCGCCGCTGCTTTTTCCGTCGCGGGTTTCATCTCGGCGATGCGGGGTGCGGGGTTGCGGACAGCGGGCTTCTCCGGCGCCCTCACGGGCTTCGCCGCGGGAAGCGACACCCTCTCCGCGCCGGCCGCCGCGGGTTTTTGGGGCGCTTTCACCGCGGGCGGCGCCTGGATTTCCGCATTCACGGCTGCCGGGGGCGGGACGGGTTTCTGCGCGCCGGCCGGAATGACCAGCGTCTGCCCCGCCTTCACGCGGGTGTCGGTCTTCAGGTTATTCTCACGGGCGAGATCGGCCACGGTCACCCCGTAGGTGCGGGCGATCTTCCAGAGGCTCTCTCCGGGGGCAACCGTGTGCGTCCCCCCCGCGGGCTTCCCGGGGGGCGCTGCCTTCGCTTCCGCGACCATGGGCGGCTGCGTGCCGATCTCGGGCACCGCCGGCATCTCCGCCCCGGCCTTTTCCTCGACAAACGGCACCGGGGTCGGCGGGGCAGGCGTCTCGATCGCCGCGGCCGCCTCGACGTTGGCCGGGACCATCTCCGGTTCACGCGCGACCAGCAGGTCTTTCTCCTCGGCCATGCCCTTGGGCTCGAGGATGGACTCCGGCTCTCCCTCCGGCGCGCGCACCTCCTGCACGGGCGCCGCGGCCGTCAGCTTCGGCTCCTTCTTCTCAAGCGCGCACCCGCCCATAAGGACCAGAACCGCGAGCACGCACAGATGCGCCGCCACCACCGCCACGATCAGATTCCTCCTGCTCATGCGCTCCTCCTTTCCTTACTGTGAGAGTTCAGGGTTCAGCGTTCAGGGCACAGGGAGATGCGGGCACCCTCGGCCCGTTCTCCTCGGTCATATTCGCGACTATTCTCTTAAACTCATCCCCCCTCTCCTCATAGTTCCTGAACATGTCGTAGCTCGAGCACGCCGGGGACAGCATCACCGTGTCGCCCGGCGCCGCCTGCCCCGCCGCAATCCGAACCGCCTCCCCGAGGGTCTCCGCGAAGCGCGTCGTCACCGCCCCCTCGAGGTCGCGCGCCATCTTCTCCCTCGCCTCGCCGATGAGCACGAGCCCCTTCACCGTGCGAAGAATCTCGCCCCGGAGCGCCGAATAGTCGAACCCCTTGTCCCGCCCCCCGGCAATGAGCACCACCGGCCCCGTCGCGGACTCGAGCGCCCGCAGGACCGCGTCGGGGTTGGTGGCCTTCGAGTCGTTCACGAACGAGATCCCGCGCCATTTTCCCGCCGGCTCCATCCGGTGCGGGAGGCCCCTGAACTCCCTGAAGACCCGACGCGTCGAGGCGGAGTGCGCCCCGCAGATCGACGCCGCCGCGGCCGCGGCGAGGGCGTTCTCGAGATTGTGGAAACCGCCGGGGAGCAGCTCCTCCCTCCGGCAGATCTCCTCCCGCGCGCCGCCAACCGTCACCACGATCCGGTCATCCTTGACGCACGCGCCCTGCGGGACCTCTCCCCGCGCCGAGAACTCGATGACCGTCTGCGGGCCCCGCATCCCGCGCTTCTCCCATCCCCGGCGCTCCCCGGCCTTCACGATCGCCCAGTCCCCCGCCCCCTGCTTCCGGAAGATCGCCGCCTTCGCCGCCGCGTAGTCGTCGAAAGTGCGGTAGCGGTCGAGGTGATCGGGGGCGATGTTGAGCGCGACCGCGATCCACGGCCTGAAGGCCCTCACCGCCTCGAGCTGGAAGGAGCTCACCTCGAGGACAAAGAGCTCCGCCCCGCCCTTTTCCACGACGCATTCCGAGAACGGCTTCCCGATGTTGCCGCAGGCCGCGATGTTCCTCCCGTCCGCGCGCAGGATCCGCTCGATCAGGGTAACCGTCGTCGTCTTGCCGTTCGTCCCCGTCACCGCGATCACCGGCGCATCGCAGAAGGCGTACGCGAGCTCGATCTCCGAGATCAGCTCCACGCCGTCCGCCCTGAGCCGCCGCACGACCGGGATGGAGGGGTCGATGCCGGGGCTTATCACCGCGAGCGCGACGCCGCGCGCGAACCCCTCCGTGTGGCCTCCCATCTCGACGCGACAGCCGATCTTCTCGAGGGCTCCGGCCCGGCGCCGGGCGTCGGGTCCCGCGCCGCTGTCGCTGCACCGCACGCGCGCGCCCTCCCGCGCGAGGAGCCGCGCGGCGCCCGTCCCGCTCGCCCCGATTCCGAGCACCAGCGTTTCTTTCCCTTTTACATCCATGAGTACACCGTCACGCGCACACGCCGTCACTGCAGTTTCAGCGCCCCCAGCCCGATCAGCCCGAAGATGAGCGCCAGGATCCAGAACCGGACCACCACCTTCGTCTCCGACCAGCCCTTCATCTCGAAGTGATGGTGCAGCGGCGACATGCGGAATATCCTTTTTCCCGTGAGCTTGAACGACGCGACCTGCAGGATGACCGACGCCGCCTCCATCACAAACACCCCGCCCACCAGCAGGAGCGCGAGCTCCCTCTTGATCAGGATGGCCACGAGCCCCACGACGCCGCCGAGGGCGAGCGACCCGGTGTCGCCCATGAAGATATCCGCGGGATGCGCGTTGTACCAGAGGAAGCCGAGCCCCGCGCCCACGACGCTCGCGCAGAAGACCGTGAGCTCCCCGCTCCCCGGGATATGGCGTATCTGGAGGTAGGAGGCGAACTGGGCGTGGCCCGTCACGTAGCTCATCACCGCATAGACAAGGGCGGCGCTGACCACGCACCCGATCGCCAGCCCGTCAAGGCCGTCGGTGAGGTTGACCGCGTTGGAGCTCCCCACGAGGACAAGCAGGGCGAAGACGATATAGTAGATGCCCAGGTCCGCGACAATCGGATTTTTATAGAACGGGACGCTGATCTCGGCGGCATAGGGCGACGTCGCCGGGTGGTAGAGCAGGTAGAAGCCGATGAAGACCCCGAGGACGATCTGCCCCGCGAACTTGCGCCCTGCGCCCAGCCCGCGCACGCTCTTCTTCGTCACCTTCAGGTAGTCGTCCATGAACCCGACCCCCCCGAGCCAGATAAGCGTGAAAAGGGCGAGGAGGATGAACCGGTTCAGGATGTCCGCCCAGAGGGCGCAGGAGACGAGCACCGAGAGGATGATCAGCGCCCCGCCCATCGTGGGGGTCCCCTCCTTGTCCTTGTGCTGGGCGAAAAGGGGGAACCAGTCGCGCCGCACGGGTTGGCCGATCTCGAGCTCGTGCATCTTTCGTATCACCCACGGCCCGATTGCGATGCTGATGAGCATCGAGGTTACCGCCGCCGCCGCCGCGCGGAATGTGATGTACCTGACGACGTTGAACCCGAAGAAGTATCCCCTCAGCGGGTACAGGATGTAGTACAGCATGTTCCCCTCACCATATGTCCACCACGGCGTCCGCCATATCCACTTCGTCCGGGTGCCGTTCTTCCGTCCACTTCGTCCACTCTATTCAGGTTCTTCCAGTATTTTTTCGAGGCCCATCCGGCGCGACGCCTTGAGCAGCACGCAGTCGCCCTCCCGCGCGATCGCCCACAGCGCCTCCGCCGCCTCCCGCGCCCCCGCGCACCGCGCCACCGAGCTCGGGGGCATCCCGGCAGCCGCGGCGGCGTCGGCGGCGCGCGCGCTGAGCGGCCCGACGGCGACCAGAACGTCGATGCCGCGCGCCGCGGCGAGGGTCCCGACTTCGCGGTGCGCCTCATTTGACGCCCCGCCCAGCTCGAGCATGTCGCCGATCACCAGGATCCTCCTGCCGAGCGTCTTCATTGCCGCAAGCGTCTCGACCGCGGCCCGCATCGAGGCGGGGTTCGCGTTGTAGGCATCGTTGATGACCGTCACCCCGCCGCGCGAGAGCGCCTCCATCCGCATCGGGGGAAGGCGCATCCCGCGGAGCGCGCCCGCGATCTCCTCCGGGTCTATCCCCAGCTCCTCGCACGCGGCAGCCGCCGCGAGCGCGTTCGACACGTTGTGGACCCCGTAGACCGGCAGGGTCACGCGGACCGCGCGCCCCGCCCTCCTGAACCGCATCAGAAAGCTCACCCCCGATTCGTCCGCGCGCACATCCTCGGCCCGCACGTCGGCGCCCTCTGACATGCCGAATGTTTTGGAGGCGAGGCCCGCGCCCGCCCCCATCGCGGCGACCCTGGGATCGTCGAGGTTCAGGATCGCGGTCCTGCCCCGCTCGCGCCCCGGGGCGGCCATGGCATCGAGGAGCTCGGCCTTGGCGGCGGCGACGTTCTCCAGCGTCCCGAGGAACTCGAGGTGGGCCGGCCCGACGTTCGTGACGACCCCTATCTCCGGGGCCGCGATCTCCGCGAGCCTTCGGATCTCCCCCCGCGCGTTCATCCCCAGTTCGAGGACGGCGAGGGTGTGCCACGCCTCGATCCTGAGGAGCATGAGCGGGACGCCGACGAAGTTGTTGAACGTCCCCTCGCTCGCGAGAACCGAGAACCGCGTGGAGGCGATCGTGCGGATCATCTCCTTCGTCGTGGTCTTGCCGTTCGACCCCGTGACCGCCACGAGCGGCAGCTTGAACCGGCGCCGGTAGCGCTGCGCGATGAGGGCGAACGCGTCGAGGGTGTCCCGGACCCTGATGAGCGCAACGCCCTGCGCGCCCCACGCGGCCGCGGCCTCCGCGGTCGCCGGACGGGAGTACACGATCCCGCGGCAGCCCCTGTCGACCGCCTCCGCAAGATAGTCGTGCCCGTTAAAATTCCTCCCCACGATCGCGATGAAGAGGTCGCCCCGGCGGAGCCTCCGGGTGTCGGTGCAGACCGCGCCGACCGCCCCCGTGTCAGTCCCGGCGACGAGCGTGCCCGACGATGCCGACAATACCTCGGCGATGCTGATCGGTTCCATAGAAAGCTCGCACCGTGTGAACCGCCCCCTCAGCCAGGCCCCGTCCGCCGGGTCCCGGTGCCCGTGCAGCGCCCCGCGGCGCCGCGATCCCGCAGCCGCGCGCCGTCGCCCGCAAATCGCCCCTCGAAGCCTGACGCGTCGCCACCTGAACGCCGTGGATATACTATCCGGTCGTATCACTCCCGCCTGCAATCTCAGATCTCAAATCTCAGATCTCGAATCATTCAGGCCGGCCCGCAAGCCCCGTGACGACATCCCGGTCGCTGAACGGCACCACCGTGCTCCCGACTTCCTGAGTGCGCTCGTGCCCCTTCCCCGCCACCAGCACGATGTCCCCCTCCCGCGCCCCGGCGAGTGCGGCCGCGATGGCCTCGCGCCTGTCGCGTATCTCCACCGGCCGCTTCCCGGTGCCGTCGAACCCGCGGGCGATCTCCGCCATGATCTCGAGCGGGTCTTCCAGGCGCGGATTGTCCGTGGTGATGATCGCCGCATCCGCCAGGCGCGCGGCCACCCTTCCCATGGGACGGCGCTTCGACCTGTCCCGGTCCCCGCCGCACCCGAAGACGACGGTGATCCGCCCCCGGCACCCCTCGCGGAGGGCGGAGAGGACGCTCTCGAGCGCCTCCCCGGTGTGGGCGTAGTCTATGAAGACCCGGCACGGGAAACCCGCCCGCACCTCCTCGAGCCGCCCCGGCACGGGGCTCGCCCCCGAGAGGGCTTCCGCGATCGCCCCCGCATCGAGCCCCGCCGCGAACGCGGCGCCCGCGGCGGCGAGGGCGTTGTACACGTTATGCCTCCCGAGGAGGGGAAGCGCGACCGGCGTCCGCGCGCCGCGGAACTCCATCTCGAACCGGCTGCCGCGCGGCCCCGTCTCGACCGCCCGCGCCGCAAGCGCCGCCTTGGTCCCGATCCCGTAGGTGATCACGGGCGCCGACGCTTCCGCCGCGAGCGCGCGCCCCCGCGGGTCGTCGACGTTCACCACCGCGGACTGGAGGCCTGGCGCGAGGAAAAGCGACGCCTTTGCCCTGAAATAGGCCTCCAGGTCCCCGTGATAGTCGAGGTGGTCCCTGCCGAGGTTGGTGAACACCGCCGTGTTGAAGGCGACGCAGTCCACCCGGCGCTGCGCGAGCGCGTGCGACGATACCTCCATCACCAGGCTGTCGCACTTCTCCCGCACCGCCTCCCGCATCATCGCCTGGAGCGCGGGCGCTTCGGGGGTCGTGCGCTCCGCGGGGATCGAACGCCCCCCGACGAGATACTCCACCGTCCCGAAAAGGGCGGCCTTTTTCCCCGCGGCCGCGAGCATCGCGCGCGCGAGATAGCAGACGGTCGTTTTCCCGTTCGTGCCCGTGACGCCGATCACCGAGAGTTCCTGCGAGGGGCTCCCGTAATACCGGTCCGCGATCCTGGCGAGGGCCGCGCGGCTGTCGTCCGCCGTGATCACGGCAAGGCGGCCGTGGTTGGGGATATCCCGGTGCGCGAGCACCGCCGCCGCGCCGCGGGCGACGGCGTCTTCCACGAAGTCGCACCCGTCCCGCCGCGCGCCCGGGAGCGCGGCGAAGAGGAACCCCTCCCGCACCGTCCGGGAGTCGAGGCTCAGCCCCGAGATCTCGACGTCGCGGGGCCCCCTGGCGCGGCACTCGGGCACGGCGGTCAAAAGGTCATTCAATTTCATCCAGAAATCCCAAATCCCAAACCCCAAAAGCCGCACTCAATCGGCCGTTACGGCCGCGTCGGGCCGGGCCTGCCCCGGGACCGAGACGACCTTGACCCCTCCGCTTTCCCTGTCCGGCGGCACCCCGAGATACTTCAGCACCCTCCCCGCGACCTCCTTGAAAATCGGCCCGGCCACCGCGCCGCCGTAGTAGACCGGCTTCGGTTCGTCCAGGAGGACGAGTATGAGCACCGAGGGGTTCTCCGCGGGCGCAAACCCGACAAACGATCCTACGAACCGCGAGTGCGAGTAGTTCCCGTCGGGGTCGACCTTCTGCGAGGTCCCGGTCTTCCCCGCCACCGTGTAGTCCTCGAGCGCCGCCTTCGGCGCGGTGCCCTCGCGGGTCGGGACCCCCTCCATCGCCTTCACCAGGGCGGAGGCCGCGGCCTCGCTGACGACCCGCGCGCGGACCTCCGGCGCGAACGATTTGATCACCCGCCCCGAGGAGTCCCGTATCGTCTCGACGATATACGGCTTCATCGCCAGGCCCCCGTTCGCGATCGTCGCGACCGCCGAGGCCATCTGGATCGGCGTCACGCCGATCTCCTGCCCCATCGGCACCGCCGCGATCGAGAGCCCCGACCATTTCGCCAGCGGGTGCAGTATCCCCGCCACCTCGCCCGGCAGCCCCACCCCGGTGGGCTCGCCGAACCCGAACCGCCGGATGCCCCCGTGGAGAGACCGCTCCCCCAGCTTCATCGCGACCTTCACGGCCCCGATGTTGCTCGACTTTCTGATGATATCCGCGGTGGTGAGCGTTCCGTACTTGTGCACATCGTGGAGCGTATGCCTGCCCACCCGGAAGGCGCCGTTTTCGCAGAAGAAGCAGTCGTCGATCGACACGGCGCCCCGGTCCAGCGCGCAGGCGATCGTGACGACCTTGAAGGTCGACCCGGGCTCGAAGACATCGGTGATGCACCGGTTCCGGCGCGCCTCCTGCGGGTAGTCGGAGGGGCTGTTCGGGTCGTAGGTCGGCCAGCTGCTCATCGCGAGCACCGCGCCGCTCTGGGGGTTCATCACGATGATGCAGCCACCGGCGGCGTTATATTTCCTGCATCCGTTCTCGAGCTCGCTCTCGGCGATATGTTGGATCACCACATCCACGGTGAGACCGAGATCGCAGCCGTCGATCGGCTGGACCTCGCGGCTCCTGAGGGTCATGATCTCGCGCCCCTTGCGGTCCCGATGGGACGCCATCCACCCGGCCTGCCCGCGCAGGGAGCCGTCGGCCTGGAACTCCAATCCCTCGATCCCCCGGTTGTCGATGTCCACAAACCCGAGCACGTGGCTCAGGAGTGCGCCCTGCGGATACACCCTGCGCACCTCCTCGCGGAATCCCACCCCCTCGATCTGGAGCGACTCAAGGCGGTCTGCGATCCTCCCGTCGAGCTTGCGCCCGAGCCAGACGAACCTCCTGCCCTTTTTGCCGAGTTTTGCCATGACCTCATCGCGAGGGATCTTGAGGCTCCCCGCGATCAGGTCCGCGGCCTCCCCGGGCGACTCGATGTTCTCCGGCACGGCATAGGCGGACTTCACGCGGACGCTCATGGCAAGGGGGCGGTTTTCGCGGTCGTAGATGTTCCCCCGGCGGGGGTCGATCTTCACGTTGAAGCGGTGAAGTTTCTCGCCCCGCGCGGACAGCTCTTCGTGGTGCACGACCTGGAGGATGAAAAGGCGGGCGTAAAGACCGGCGAAGCAGAGGAGAAAAACGACGTAGACAGAGCTGGACTTCAGTCTGTAGCGGTTCCCTCTCACTTCACACTCGCCTTTTTCACACCCGCGCCTGCGCCCCCGTCCCACAACGGGTGCGCCGCGCGCCCCCGCACCCGCTCGCGGGGGCCCGTATCGCTAGAGGCGCCTTCGCCCGGCCACGCTGCCCCCGCCACTCATGTAGCTCAAAAGAGTATCGGTGCCCCCTTCGCTCCCCGATTTCTCCTTCTCATGCGCCTTTGAATGGCGGGGGTAGCGGAGCCGGACGATGTCCTTGGCCTGGGGAAATACCAGGCCAAGCTTGTTCTGCGCCAGCGCCCGCTCCACGCGCTGCGGGTTCTTCAGCCTCTCGTTGACGAGCCGCAACGCCTCGTTCGCCTTCTGCCACTTCTCGATCTCCCGCTCCATGCTCTTGATGGCGTAGCCGGTGCGCACAAGCTGCACGTGCTGCCACACGTAGAGCAGCGATACCGACACCCCGATGACGGCCAGCAGCATCCACCTTCCGGTCAGGACGGCGGTCGAGAACCCCTCGTTGAGCCTCTTGTTTTTCCGTCTCATCGTTTTTTTCCGCCGAGGCCTGTTTCGCGCGGCCGCGCCTTCAGGCGCACTGCAGGGCGTTCTGCAGCGTGGCCCGGACGAACGGCTTCGAGATGACCATCTGCGCCCCGCGCTCCATCGCCGACGCGGCGTAGTACTCGCCGAGGGCCGACATCACGATGACCGCGGTGCGCGGGCACAGCCTCTTGATCTCGTCCAGCAGGCTCAGGCCGTCCATGCGCGGCATGTTCACGTCGGTGATCACGTAGTCGTACTCGCCATGCGCGGCCTTCGTGAGCGCCTTCTCGCCGTCCTCCGCCTCCTCGACGATGAAACTCCCGCGCAGGTACATGCTGATCAACCTTCTCACGATTAAATCATCGTCCACGATCAGGATACGTTTCATGGTCTCCTCACACTGGCACGCGCCCATTCGCGCCGGTTCACGAACGTATCGGGGGCAAGGCCAGTGATGGCAGGGACCTTTAGGGTTGGAGGTGCATCATTGACGAGCTGCAACGCGCAGCTCCTGGTATCTTCAATGATAGCGGTTAAAGATGTGCCGTCCATCCCTGGCCTACCCCCCTCGTTCGCGCTCATGCTCCGTCAGATCTTCTCCGCCGCCCGCAGCCTCGCGCTCCGCGCCCGCGGGTTCGCCGCCGTTTCCTCCGCCGCGGGACGAACCGGCTTCCGCGTGATCACCCGCAGGGTCGCCGTCGCGCCGCACGCGCACACTGGAAATCCCGGGGGGCACACGCACGCGCGCGCCCCCGCGGCAAACGCATTTTTCACGATCCGGTCCTCGAGCGAGTGGAAGCTTATCACCACGATCCGCGCCCCTTTCGCCGCCGCCGCCGCCGCCTGCGGAAGCGCGGAGGCGAGATTGCCGAGCTCGTCGTTCACCGCGATGCGGAGCGCCTGGAACACCCTGGTCGCGGGATGGATCGCGCTTTTTCTCCGGGTCCGCCCGTACACCCGCCTCGCGATCTCCGCGAGTCCCGCCGTGTCCCGGGGGCATCCCGCGCGGCCGATCTCGCGGGCGATCGCCCGCGCGAGCGTCTCTTCGCCATAGTCTCTGAAGATCCGCTCGAGATCCCGCGGACTTTTCTCCCGCAGGAGCGTCTCCGCGGTGGCGCGCCTCCGCCGGTCCATCCGCATGTCCAGGGGCCCTGGGGCGCCGAAACTGAATCCCCGCGCCGCCGCGCCGAGCTGAACGCTCGAGACCCCGAGGTCAAAGAGCAGTGCGTCCACTTCCCCGATCCCCTCCTCGGCGAGCACCGCCTCGAGTTCGCTGAAATTGCGACGGTGCAGCCTCACCGACCCGCCCGCGCTCCCCAGCAGCTCCCGCGCGAGCGCGAGCGCATCCTCGTCCCAGTCGAGCCCCACCAGGACTCCGCCCGGCGTTATCCGCTCCAGAATCCCCGCCGCGTGCCCCCCGCACCCCACCGTCGCGTCGACCACGCGCATCCCCGGCTCCAGTTCGAGGAGCCGCAGCGCCTCCTCGCGCATCACGGGTATATGCGACGCGCGCATCAGGCCATCGGCCGGATGTAAAACTTGAAATTCTTCCTGCCCCTCCCCACATAGTCGATGCTTCCGCTCGCGGTCATCATCGTCGCCAGTAACCCCGACCCCTTGCACTCCGCCCGGGGAGCGCCCTTCGCCCCGACTGCGGCGAGCGCGGACGCGAGCCTCGGGCACCTGAGAAGGATCCTCTCGGCAAAAGGTTTCCTCACGCACGAAGGTCTCATGAGCTCACCCCTCCCGAAGTTGAACTTCCCGAACTCAGCCAACCCCGACATTGCGTGCATGACTGCTCCGCGCCCTCCCTGTGGCGTCCGCTCAGATTCCCATCGTGTTGAGCTGCTCCGCGATCTCCTCGAAGTTGCTCGCGCGCTCCTCCTGGTACTTCTTCCAGCTCTCTTCGTCCCATATTTCGAACCGGGTCAGATTGCCGGCCACCACGACGTCCCGCGTGATGCCCGCGAGGGCGAGCAGGTTCTGCGGCAGCATGATCCTCCCCTGCTTGTCGCACTCCACCTCGGCCGCGTTCGAGATCAGTCCTCGCTGGAAGTCTCTCGCCTTCGAACTGGAGAAGGACGGGAGTTCCTTTAATTTGGAGATGAGCTCGTTCCACTCGCGCGGGGTGTAGACGCAGACGCAGCGTTCGATGCCGCGGGTGACCCAGAACTTCTCGATGAAACTTTCGCGGAGTGTGTCTCTGAATTTGGCGGGGATGATCAACCGACCCTTGTTGTCAATCGAATGTCTAAACTGGCCGCAGAACATTTTCTTGACACCTCAGGTTTAGCAGCGTTTCAACCACTTCACACCACTCTCTACCACTCTGCGCCAAAATATATACCAGCACCCCCACTGTGTCAATGGAAAAAATCACTTTTTTAAAAATATTCTTATGCTTTTGCCCCCATATGTCGTTATGTCCTTTTGAGCCAAAGTCCAGGGATCGGGGCTCAAAAAGAAGGGTTCAGAGTTCAGGGTTCAGGATAGAGTGTCAGGATAAACGAAGATAAGTATGAGAGAAGAACACGAGTGACGATGCGTGGGAATGCGATAGGGGATCTTGCTTTGAGATTCGAGATTTGGGATTTGGGATTTGGGATTTAAATCAGTACCTCCCCCTGCACTTCTCGACGGGGTACTTCTTCCTGTTCTTCGCTAACTTCTTCTCGATGCATGAGGACAGGTCAAGCCCCAGCGAATGGCAGAGGCTCAGGGTGTAGATCGCAATGTCGGCGATCTCCTCCTCTATTTTCTTCCTGAGCCGAGGCGACTTCGACTTGCGGCGCGCCTCGTCCACCTCCATCCATTGGAATATCTCCATCAGTTCGGCCGCCTCAATGCTCACCGCCATGCTGAGGTTTTTCGGCGAATGGAACTGCTCCCAGTCCCTCTCGCGGATGAACTGCGCGACCGCCTTCCTGAGGGCGCCGATTGTCGCGGTGGAGTCGTTCATCGCCCCCCGTCCTCCCCTTTCGCGGGCGCGAGCTCGGCCTCGATTTTCTTCACGAGCCCCGCGAGCTCCCTGAGGAGAGCCGCGGGAAGGAGTTTCGATATCTCCGCCTCGCGGTGGAGCGACGCGAGCGCCCCGAGGAGCCGCTTCACCGTTGCCTGCTGCTTCTTTTGAAAGACCTCGTCAGGGTCGAGCTCCTCGCGCTGCTTCATCATCCGCGTGAGCTCCCGCTTCACGTCCCCCGGGTCCTTTCCCTTCTCGAAGACCGACGCCTTCAGGGTCGCGTAGTCGTCCTGGTCGATCCTCTTCCCCTCCTTGGCCTTCCGGAGGAGGTCGATCGACTCGACCGGCGGGACCGAGGCCGCCTCGGAGGAGTCGAGGTAATCCTCGTTCAGGTACGCTGCGTGCTCCTTTTCAAGAAAGTAGTACGACTTGAGAAGCTTCAGCGCCGTCGCCTTCCTGATGCCGATCTCCTTGGCCGTGTACGCGTCGAAGGTCATGTAGCCCCACGACTTGAACATCTTGTCCTTCCATGCCGTGTAGAGCGCCCGCCCGAGCTCGACCCACGAAGTCTTGAACTCCTTCGCGCTCTTCAGTATCTGGTAGCGCAGGGAGCCCTCCTCGACCCCCTGCATCGTCTCCTCGATCCTCCCAACCGCCTTCGTCTTCAGCGTATCCATATCGGCGTATCCTTCCGTTGTGGGATGTGGTCAAGGTGTGTAGTATAGAAGGCGCGATCGATTTGCGCAAGGGTGGAGCGGGGCCGTTTACCGCTTTTGTGTGGCGGCACGCCGGGCGTTCCCGTATACTGTCGTCATCCGGAAGGCGGGCGCGGGCATGTCGATGGCCAGGCAGTCGTGGGGCTATCTCGAGGGATGGATTTCCATCGTCCTCAATACCGCGCTCTTCGCCGTGAAGTTATGGGTCGGCACCGCCTGCGGATCGATCGCCATGATCGCGGACGCATGGCACACCCTTTCCGACACGCTCACCTCGGTCGTGGTCATCCTTGGGTTCTATATCTCCACGCGCCCGGCCGACGGTCAGCACCCGTTCGGGCACGGGCGGGCGGAGCCGATCGCTGCGATCGTCATCGGGACGCTCCTCGCCGTGGTTGCGGTCTTCTTCCTGCAGGAATCGGTGTTGAAGCTCGCGCATCATGCTTCCGCCGCGCGTTTCAGCAGGATGGCGATGGGCGTATTCCTCTCTTCGGTGTTCCTCAAGGAGGGGCTGGCCTGGTTCTCCATCTGGGCCGGGAGGAAGATCGACTCCGCGGCCCTGATCGCGGACGGCTGGCACCACCGCAGCGACGCCGTGGCATCCGCGCTTATCGTCGCGGGCGGCCTCTTCGCCAGCTCCTGCTGGTGGCTGGACGGCGTCCTCGGCGTCGGCGTCTCCCTCCTGATCGGGTACGCGGCCTACGACGTGATACGGTCCGCGACCAGCGTTTCGCTGGGCGAGGCCCCCGGCCCCGACCTGGAGCGCCGCATCATGGATATCATCACCTCGACGGCCCCCGAGGTCACCGACGTGCACCATCTCCACGCGCACAAGTACGGCGACCATGTGGAGCTCACGGTGCACCTCTGCTTCCCGCCGGGGATGTCGATCGAGACGGCGCACGCCATCTCGGGGAAGGTCAAGTACGAGCTGAAGCGCGACCTCAACGTCGAGCCTACCACACACCTTGAGCCCGCGCGCGCCCGATGAACTTCGGGGCCCCGCGTGTGAGGGGTCTCCCGTTTCGGGGCGAAAACACGGGGCGAAAAATTTATTGACACAGCGGGACGCCAGGGCGTATCATGAACCGCTTTTCTAAGGGTTGGGTCTCGCATCGCCGAAAGGGCAGGTCCGCGAGGACGGGACGACACACATCTACGTTGCGCAGGGGGAGGTCAGGCATGAAAAAGTGGTCGATATGCTTCATCATCGGGGCGGCGCTGGTGTCGCTCGCGGCGTTCACCGGATGCAAGAGCGGGAATCAGCAGGGCGGGGCGCCGCAGACCCAGTTCAGCAATGACGTGTCATTCGAAGACATCCCGGTTCCCGCGGGCTTCATACTCATGCGCAAAGAGTCGTACTCCTTCCAGAACGACGTCACCCGCGTCGGCCATCTGGTGTACAAGGGCCGCAGCGACATCAACAATGTGCTTGCCTTCTTCCAGCAGCAGATGCCGCTCCACGGCTGGCAGGAGATGAGCTATATCGATTCCGCGAGCAGCACCCGCTACTACGACAAAGAGGGCCAGACCTGCATCCTCACCGTCGGGAATCGCACCGGCTGGCATAACGTCCGGATCGACCTCTCCATGCGCCCGAAGTCGAAGTGACCCCACGGCGCTCCGGCGGCATGAATCCAGCGCCCCCCGGAAACGGGGGGCGTTTTTTTTACGCGCGCAGATTTCCCATGTTCCCTGAACGCCGCACTCCGAACGCGGAACCCCGAACCCCGGTTGTCCCGGTCCCGTACTGGGTCACTTACGGAGGGTGTCTTCTTCCGGATGTCTTTCCCGCCCCGCTCTTCGCCGGGGTAAACTCCAGCGGGAATCCAGTGTTACACGATTCAACACCGGGACGCAGATGAACGCAGATCGTCAGGATGGACGCTGATAAGACT
>JBAXOY010000026.1:0-29258 GCA_037133055.1 Chlamydiota bacterium | reverse complement strand
CATCGTGATGGTAGGCGTAGCCGTGGAGGTGGGAGTTTCCGTGGGCATCGGCGTCACCGTCGGCGTCGGGATGCCGTAGGCGCTGTTCCGCGGATTCGGGGTGATTGCGGAGAAGTCGTTCAGGTTGTTGTTAGTGTCCCCGCCGTCCGTCGTGCGCTTCCACGCCTTGCCGCTCCCGAGCGTCCCGAGTATCGTCCCCTCGTAGAGCGACGAGGATGCCCATCCCACCGTGTCCACCACGACGGAGGAGGCGTTCAGAAGCTGCGCGAAGCTGTTCGCCCCGTTATCGGTGATGTCGATGTCGGTGAAGATGTCCGGCGTCACGCTCCCCGTGGGGTCCGTGTCGGAGATGAGGAAGTAGCCGTGCGCGGGAATGATGTCGGAGGAGGTGAAGGTGTAGTCGCCGCTGTAAACGTTGAGCTTCCACCCGCTGAGGTTCACCGGTGAGCCAGTGGTGTTGTAGAGTTCTACGTACTCCCCGGGGCTCGAAAACGGGCAGACCTGGTTGACCCGCACTGCGTTGGCCCCCGCGGTCGGGGTGATCGTCGGGGTATTCGTGATCGTCGGCGTGCGCGTGGGGGTGCGGGTGATGGTGGGGGTGCGGGTGATGGTGGGGGTGCGGGTGATGGTGGGGGTGCGGGTGATAGTGGGGGTCGGCGTGATCGTCGGGGTGGGGGTGGGGCCGGTGGGGGTGATGGTGGGGGTGGGGGTGATGGGGGGGGTCGCGCCGCTGAACGCGTACAGCGTCGCATCGTGCGAGCCGATGAACACTCTGCCGTCCAAGCCGATGGCGGGCGAGGAGAACATGTCTCCCGCGGTGGGGTACGACCATGCGAGGGCTCCGTCGGGCGTGAGGCAGAAGCAGATGCCGGTCGTGTCCCCCGCCCCGAAGTAGATATATCCGGTCCCGTCTATCGCCGGGGCCGTCTCCACATAGGTGCCGGTGTTGTAGCTCCAGGAGAGCGCGCCTCCGGAACCGAGGGCATACAGGTTCGCATCCTCCGAGCCGATGAGGACGGAGCCCGAGAGTCCGATGGCGGGGGATGAACGGTAAATCGTGTCGGCACTGGCATAGGACCACCGAAGCGCCCCCCCGGAGGAGAGGGAGTAGAGGCGGTTGTCGATCGCGCCCGCGTAGACGGAGCCGTTGCCGTCAATGGCGATCGACGAGTAACAGGTACCCCCGATCCTGTACGACCAGCGCAGGGAGCCGGAGGAGCGCAACGAGAAGAGCCGCGACGGGGACGTACCCACGCACACATCCCCGGAAAGCGGGGACAGCGAGGGGGAACCGTAGTAGAACCGCCCGGCATAGTAGCTCCAGGCAAGGGTCCCGGTGTTCGTGAGGGCGTACAGGCGATTGTCGTAGGCGCCTAAATAGACCCTCCCGTCGTCGGTCACCGTGGGGGAGCCGTAGAGTCTATTGCCGGTTACATAACTCCACTCGAATGACCCCGCGCTGTCGAGGGTATAGAGCGTATTCGAGATGCCGCCAGCCAGATACACCATCCCGTGGCGGTCCCATGCGGGGGCGCCGTAGATGCTGTAGGAGGAGCCCGCCTGGAATGACCAGTGGAGCGCGCCATCCGAATGGAGCGCGTACAGGGCACCCCGGTAGGAGGCGGCGTACACCTGTCCGTCGCAGTCCACGATGGGGGATGAATAGATCGAGCCATCGAAGGAATAGCTCCAGTCGAGCGCCCCGGTGAGCGATCCGAGGTAGGCGGTCGAGCCTGTGTGCGCGGGGTCGCGGTGGAACATGGGCCACGCCCCCTCCGGCAGACGCGTGGGGGTGATTGTCGGCGTGGGTGTGATGGTCGGAGTCGGCGTGATGGTGGGGGTCGGCGTGACGGTGGGAGTGATGGTCGGCGTGTTCGTGATGGTGGGTGTCGGTGTAATGGTCGGCGTGGGTGTGGGGCCGGTGGGGGTAGGGGTGGGTATGTAGTTTGCCGCCTCGTTCGAGTACCGGCGCTCGTAGCAGACGCTGTACCCCGACTCCGAGTACACCATCTTCGAGGAGACTCGGTAGTAGTAGGTAACGCCTGGTTGCGCGGTGTTGTCGATATACTGGGAGACCGAGACGTTCGACTCGTTGCACTTCTGATAAATCCCCGTGGCGTCGCAGCCGGGGTTCGCGTGCATCCCGCCGCCCGGGTCACCGCCCTGGATGGTGGATCGGAAGACGTCATAGCCGTACGCCCCGGGGATGTCGTCCCAGTCGAGGCTGACCGAGGTCGGGGCGACGTCCGTGACGTGCAGGTTCTGCGGGATGCCGGGGGGCGGGAAGACCAGTTCATTCGATCCGCCTGGGGTCGTTGCCTCGTCCACGTAGGCCCGTGTGCGGGTGATGTCGTAGTTGCCCAGGCTGTCGCAGGTGAAAAGCACTGTCCCATCGAGATCGTTGCGGTATACGATGGCGCCGGAGGTCCAAATGCGCCCGAGGGCCTCCTTGGTGGGGTGGTCGTGTGTGCCGGGGCCATTGCCGTACGCCATCTGAGCCACGGCGTAGTCGGGGCCCATCGTGTTTAGGAAGTTCTGGCTGCTCGATGTGTTGCTCCCGTGGTGGTGGACCTTATAGACATTCGTATCGGCCAGCTCGGCGGCCGCGCCGGGATAGGAGTAGGCGGGGTTCCCGTTCAGGATGCCGTTTTCAGGGCCGGTCGTTGGTGAGTCGCCGCCGCTCAAAAACACGCTCTCCCCGCACCGTATCTGGTGCACCACGGAATAAAAATTATCATCTCCGCTGCCGGGGCCTGTCTTGGCGGCGAGAATCCTGTCTTCGACATACGGGTCGAAGCCATAGGGATTGTCAGCAGGATGCCGATTGCAAAGGGGGCCACTTAGATAATCGCCGTAATCCACCTCGAAATAGTGGCCGGCGGCGGAGTTCGGTCCGCACCCCTCGAGGTCGAGCTTGGCCATGAGAGTGTCGTAGGAGCCCTTGTCTCCCGCGGGCCAGAGAAGGTTCTGGTAGAAATTCTTGACCTGGTACCGGTTCGCCACATCCCAGAGCCCGTCGTAATGGTCTTCACCCGCGGAAGAATTGGCCATGAACCAGAGAGTTCCGCCCGCGCCGATCTTGCTGTCCAGGAACGGGAACAGCACGTCGGCGGCGTAGGCGCCCCTGCCCCCGTCGATCAGCAGGTTGCGGTCGTCCGCGGTGCCGAGGATTCCGTCCGCCCCAGGGAACTCGTAGTACTGGCACTCGCCGTAGGTTGAAGAGTCGCCTTCAGGGACATATTGAATGTAGTACACCCGCATATACCGCGTCTGGGCCGCGACGGGGGAAGCCGCTGCCGCTGCACACGCCGCGACTGCGAGCAGACGCAACACCCTCGACATACCCCTCATGGGTACATCCCTCCGCTTTCGCCGCGAGTATCCCATCATCCGGGGTGTGAATTGTCACGGAATTGAAAAAACACATCCCCCCGCGTGGCCTGCGGAAGGCCGCCCGGCATATGTAGACGATCCTTCGTACATCACACCACTACATCTTAAGTAAATAGCACGGCCGGGCAGTAAAGTCAAGGCCTACGGGCCCACGGGCGACTCACCGCAGGAGGTCGAGGTACCAGGCGATGCAGCGCTCCCCCCAGAGGAACGCGATGAATGCGCCGATGCAGAGAAAGGGCCCGAACGGGAGCTTCGACTTGAGGTCGGCTCGTTTCATGCCGATGAGCAGGAGGCCCGTGACGGAGCCGATGAGCGAGGCGAAAAAGGTCGTCAGCAGCACGAGGACAGGGCCGAGGATCGCCCCGAAAAAGGCCATCAGCTTGACGTCGCCGAAGCCCATCGCCTCCTCACCGTAGATTTTCCCGCTCACGGCGCGGATGAGCCAGAAGAGCCCCCCCCCGACCGCGATGCCGAGGGCCGCGCTGACGAGGGACCGGGCCGACGCGGCCGGGATGAAGGGCAGCCGCGCCGCCGCGGCTCGGACGGCGTCGCCGAGGAACGGCGTTTCGACGGAGGAGGCGTGAAGCGCGGGGTACGCGAGGCTCGCCGCGATGCCGAACGCGATTCCGCCGAGGCTGATCTCGTCGGGGATGATCTGGTGCTCGAGGTCGACAAAAACGACCACGATCAGGCTCGAGGCCAAGATGAGTGCGACGACGAGCATGCCGAGGGCGTGGGCGCACGAGAAGAAGATGCCGAGGAACACGAGCGCCGTGAGGAGCTCGACGGCGAGGTAGCGCGGGGAGATGGGGGCGCCGCAGGACCGGCAGCGCCCGCGGAGAACGAGCCAGGAGAGGATCGGCACGTTGTCGTAGGGCTTGACCGGCGCGCGGCAGCGGGGGCAGTGCGACGGGGGGAAGACGATCGACTCCTCGCGCGGGAGCCGGTGGATGCAGACGTTCAGAAAACTCCCGACGATGGCGCCGAGGGCGAAGACAAAGAGAGAGAGCATAGGAGCGATCGAGCTGTCGAGCTGTCGAGCGATCAGAACCGGGGCGCCGCGGTCCGCTTCTTCTGGCGGCGCCGCCAGAGGATCCGGTTCAGCGCGTTCAGGTATGCCTTGGCGCTCGCCTCGATGACATCGGTGCTGGTCCCGCGGCCGAGCTCGGTGTAGGGGCCGTGCGAGACCTTGACGGTGACCTCGCCGAGCGCGTCGGTGCCGCCGGTGACGGCGCGCAGGGAGTAGTCGGCGAGCCTCCCCTCGATCCCCGTGATGCGCCTGATGGTCTGCAGCGCCGCGTCCACGGGGCCGTCCCCGCACGCGGCGTCCTGGAGGAGCTTCTCCCCGTGCCGGAGCCTGATGGTCGCGGTCGGCAGGGTGCGGTTTCCGCTCGAGATGCTGATGTAGTCCAGCCGGAACTCCTCGGGGATCGCGGAGATCTGGTCCTCGATGAGGGCGACGAGGTCGTCGTCGAAGACGAGCTTCTTCTTGTCGGCGAGCTCCTTGAACCCGCGGAAGGCCCGCTCGAGCTCGCGCGGCGCGAGCGTGTGGCCGAGCTGCTTCAGCCGCTCACGGAAGGCGTGGCTCCCGGAGTGCTTGCCCATCACCATCGAGGTGCCCCGCCAGCCGACCGATTCGGGGGTCATGATCTCGTAGGTCCGGCGCTGCTTGAGCATGCCGTCCTGGTGGATCCCCGACTCGTGCGCGAACGCGTTGTCGCCGACGATCGCCTTGTTGGGCTGCACCGGTATCCCGGTGAGGCGGCTCACGAGGCGGCTCGTCTTCCATATCTGTCGGGTGTTGATCCCCGTGTCGACCCGGTAGATGCCGGGGCGGGTCCTGACCGCCATGACGATCTCCTCGAGCGAGGCGTTCCCGGCGCGCTCGCCGATGCCGTTCACGGTGCACTCGACCTGCCGGGCGCCGTTCGCGATGGCGCTCAGGGAGTTCGCGACCCCGAGCCCGAGGTCGTTGTGGCAGTGGACGCTTATCACCGCGCTGCCGATCGAGCGGACGTGCCCCCTCAGGTAGCGGATCAGGCCGCCGAACTCCTCCGGCATCGCGTAGCCGACTGTGTCGGGGATGTTGACCGTGCCCGCCCCCGCCTCGATGACCGCCTCGACGACCTCCGCCAGGAAGTCCGGCTCGGTCCGCGAGGCGTCCTCGGGGGAGAACTCGACGTCGCCCACGTGCTTCCCGGCGAGCCGCACGGCGCTCACGGCCAGCTTCAGGATCTCTCCCTTCGCCTTTTTCAGCTTGTAGCGGCGGTGGATCTCGGAGGTGGCGAGGAAGACGTGTATCCGGGGCCGCGCGGCCTTCTCGAGGGCGCGCGCCGCCGCCTCGATGTCCTTGGGCAGCGCGCGGGCGAGGCCGGCGATGATCGGCCCCTTCACCGAGGAGGCGATCTTCCGCACGGCGGAGAAATCGCCGGGAGAGGCGATCGGGAACCCGGCCTCGATGACGTCGACGCGCAGCCGCGCGAGCTGGAGCGCCACCTCGACCTTCTCGCGCTCGTTCATGCTCGCGCCGGGAGACTGCTCGCCGTCGCGCAGCGTCGTGTCGAAGACGATCAGACGGTCGGTCATGGTTCCCGCCATTATTGGGATTTGGGATTTGGGATTTGGGATTTCAGCATCACTTCTTCCCTATCCACGACATCATGCCGCGCAGCTTCGCGCCGACCTTCTCGATCAGGTGCTCCTTGCCCTGGCGGACGAGCGCCTTGTACACGGGGCGGCCCGCCATATTCTCGAGGATCCACTCGCGCGCGAACTCGCCGCTCTGTATCTCCTTGAGGATGCGCTTCATCTCGAGGCGCGTCTCTGCGGTGATGATCCTCGGCCCCCGCGTGACGTCGCCGTACTCGGCGGTGTCGCTGATCGAGTAGCGCATGTTCTGGATGCCGTTCTCGTACATCAGGTCCACGATCAGCTTCATCTCATGGAGGCACTCGAAGTAGGCGATCTCGGGCTGGTAGCCCGCCTCCACGAGCGTGTCGAAGCCGGCGCGGACGAGCTCGGTGAGGCCTCCGCAGAGGACGCACTGCTCGCCGAACAGGTCGGTCTCCGTCTCCTCCGCGAAGGTCGTCTCGATGACGCCGGCGCGGGTGCCCCCGATCCCGCGCGCGTGGGCGAGGGCGAGTTTCTTCGCCTTTTTCGTGGCGTCCTGGTGCACGGCGATAAGGCACGGCACGCCCTTCCCCTCGGTGAAGACGCGGCGGACGAGGTGGCCGGGGCCCTTCGGGGCGACCATGTACACGTCCACGTCCCTCGGCGGGACGATGCGGCCGTAGTGGATGTTGAAGCCGTGGGAGAAGGCGAGGGCCATCCCCTTCTTCAGGGCGGGACGGACATCCTCGTGGTAGACCTTCGCCTGCACCTCGTCGGGCAGGAGGAAGTGGATGATGTCGGCCTTCTTGGCCGCCTCGGCGGCGCTCACGGGCTTGAAGCCGTCCTTCACCGCATTGGCGTAATTCGGGGTCCCCTCGAGCTCGCTCACGATCACCTTGACGCCGCTGTCGCGCAGGTTCTGCGCCTGGGCGTGCCCCTGGCTGCCGTAGCCGAGGATGGCGATCGTTTTCCCCCCGAGAACGCGGAGGTCCGCGTCCTTGTCGTAGTACATCGTGGTCATTGAAACCTCCTTTTGGCTCTACGCTGTAAGCCCTAAGCGGTAAGCGTATAGCGTACGGCTTACGGCCGACTCACTTCCGCGCGATGGCGATCCTTCCGGTCCTGACGAGCTCCTTGATGCCGAACGGCTTCAGGAGGTCGAGCAGCGCCTCGACCTTGTCCTCGGTGCCGGTGAGCTCCACCGTCACGAACGTGTGTCCGACGTCCACGATCTTCCCGCGGAAGATGGTGACGATCTGCATCACCTCCGGGCGCGCCTGGGCGGTGGTGTGCACCTTGACCAGCACGAGCTCCCGCTCCAGCGAGTCCCCCGCGGCGTACTCCTGCACCTTGATGACGTTGACGAGCTTGTTGAGCTGCTTGGTGATCTGCTCGATGACGCGGGTATCGCCGTGGGCGACGATGGTCATGCGGGAGACGGTCGGGTCCATCGTCTCGGCAACGGAGAGGCTGTCGATATTGTACCCGCGTCCGCTGAAGAGCCCGGCGACCCGGGCGAGCACGCCGAACCTGTTCTCCACCAGCACGCTGATCGTGTGTTTCATGCCGTCACCCTCCCCCGGCCGCGATATCGGGACAGTGTAGCACACGCGCGGACACAACTACACAAGTTCGACGCCCTCGATCATCTCCTTCACCGAAGTCCCCGCGGGGACCATCGGGAAGACGTTCTCCTCGTGGGCGACCTCGAAGTCGACGACCACCGGCTTCATTGTCCTGAATGCGTCGCGGAGGGCCGGGACGACCTCCCGCTCGGTCTTCACGCGTATCCCGACGGCCCCGTACGCCTCGGCGACCTTGACGAAGTCCGGGACGTAGGGCGGACACTTCGCCCCGGAGCCGTCGCAGATCGCCGGGCACGTGATGTTCCGCGCGAGGCAGGTGGACGAGTAGCGCTTCCGGTAGAAGAGCTGCTGCCACTGTCGGACCATCCCCAGGTAGTGGTTGTTCAGGATGAGCACCTTGACCGGCAGGGCGTAGTTGACGGCGGTGGTGAGCTCCTGGATGTTCATCTGGAAGCTCCCGTCGCCCGAGATGACCACGACGAGTTTCTTCGGGAACGCCGCCTGCGCGCCGATCCCCGCGGGGAAGCCGTAGCCCATCGTCCCCAGGCCGCCCGAGCTGAGGAACGTCCGCGGCTTGACGACCTTGCAGTACTGGCCCGCCCACATCTGGTGCTGCCCGACGTCGGTCGCGATGATCGCGTCCCCCCCGGTCAGCTCCCGGAGCTTCTCGATGACGAACTGCGGCTTGAGCTTTCCGTCCTTCCGGCTGTAGGAGAGCGGGTGCTTCCTTTTCCACTCCTCGACCTTCGCGAGCCAGGCCTCGTCGTCGCACCGCGTGACGATCTTGACGAGCTCGCGCAGGACCTGTTTCACGTCGCCCACGATCGGGACGTCGACCTTCACGTTTTTATGGACCGAGGTCGGGTCGATGTCGATGTGGATGATCCGCGCCTGGGGCGCGAACGTCGAGGGCTTGCCGGTGACCCGGTCGTCGAAGCGGGCCCCGATGGCGATGATGAGGTCCGCCTCGGCGATCGCGTAGTTCGCGTAGACGGTCCCGTGCATGCCGAGCATGCCGAGGGAGAGCCCGTGGGTCTCGGGGAAGGAGCCGAGTCCCATGAGGGTGGTGGTGACCGGTATCCCCGCCTTGACGGCGAGGGCGGTGACCTGCTTGTCGGCCCCCGAGATGATGGCGCCGCCGCCGACGTACATGACCGGCCGCTTCGCCTTCGAGATCTCCTCCGCGGCGCGCTTGATCTGCTGCGGGTGCCCCTCGTAGGTCGGCTTGTAGCCGCGGAGCTCGACCGCGGCGGGGTAGGGAACGGAGCTCTCCGCCTTCAGGACGTCCTTGGGGAGGTCGACGAGGACCGGCCCCGGGCGGCCCGTCGCCGCGATGACGAACGCCTCCTTGAGGATCCGCGGCAGGTCGTCCACGCTGTCCACCAGGTAGTTGTGCTTGGTGATCGGCCGCGTGATCCCGACGATGTCCGCCTCCTGGAACGCGTCGTTGCCGATCATCGGCGTCGAGACCTGGCCGGTGAGCGCGACGAGCGGGACCGAGTCCATGGCGGCGGTGGCGATCCCCGTCACCAGGTTGGTGGCGCCGGGGCCGGAGGTGGCGAGGCAGACCCCGACCTTGCCCGTGGCGCGGGCGTAGCCGTCCGCGGCGTGCGCGGCGGCCTGCTCGTGGCGGGTGAGGATGAACTTGATCGGCGCCCCGTAGAGGGCGTCGAATATGTCCATGACCGAGCCGCCGGGGTACCCGAAGAGGACCTCGACCTTTTCCCTGAGCAGCGCGTCGACGACGATCTCGCAGCCTTTCATACGTGTATACCCCCGGATGTTATGTGCATATCGCTCCCGTCGACGCGGAGGTGACCGACTTCGCGTACCGCGCGAGGTAGCCCGTGCTCACCTTTGCGGCGGGGGCCTTCCATGCCTTCAGCCGGGCGGAGAGCTCCCGCTCGCCGAGGGCGGCCTTCAAGGTCCTTCCCGGTATGTCGATCTCGATCCGGTCCCCGTCGCGCAGCACCGCGATCGGCCCGCCCTCCATCGCCTCCGGCGAGATGTGCCCGATGCAGGGGCCCTTGGTGCCGCCCGAGAACCTCCCGTCGGTGATGAGCGCGACGTCGTCGGAGAGTCCGAGCCCCACGATCGCCGCGGTGAGCGACAGCATCTCCCGCATGCCGGGGCCGCCCTTCGGCCCCTCGTAGCGAATCACGAGGACCGTCCCGGGTTTGACCCTCCCGCCCATGACGGCCCTCATCGCGTCCTCCTCGCCGTCGAAGACCGCCGCGCGCCCCTTGAAGCGCCTGAGCGCGGGTTTTACCGCGGTCTGCTTGACGACCGCCCCGAGCGGCGCGATGTTCCCCGTCAGGATCGCGATCCCGCCCTCGGGGCCGTGGGCCCTGTCGAGCGGCCTGATCACTTCGCGGTCGTATACCACGCCCCCCCTGGCGATCTCGAGTATCCCGCGGCCGCTCACGGTGGGGCTCTCCCCGATCTTCGGGGCGAGCACGGAGAGGACCGCCGGGATCCCCCCCGCGCGGTGCAGGTCCTCGAGGCACCAGGTTCCCCCCGGCTGCATGCTCGCGATATGCGGCGTGGTCTTCGATATCCGGTCGAATAGTTCGAGCGGGAGCTCGATCCCCGCCTCGTGCGCGATCGCGGGGACGTGCAGGACGGTGTTCGTCGATCCCCCGAGCGCCATGTCGACGCGGATGGCGTTCGAGAAGGCGGGCGGGCGCGCGATCATGCGGGCGCTGAGCCCCTCGCGCACGAGCGCGACGGCCCGCTCCCCGCTCTCCTGGGCGATGCGGAGCTTTTCCGCCATGACGGCGGGGGCGGTGGCGCAGCCGGGGAGCGACAGCCCCAGCGCCTCCGTCAGGCAGGCCATCGTGTTCGCCGTGTACATCCCCTGGCAGGAGCCCGGCCCCGGGCACGCCCGCATCTCGAGCTCCCTGACCTCCTCCTCGTCGATCTCGCCCGCCTTGAAACGGCCGATCGCCTCGAAGGTGTCCTTGACCAGCGAGAGCTTCCCGCCCCGCCAGTCTCCCGCGAGCATCGGCCCCGCGGTGACCGCGATGCCCGGGAGGTCGAGGCGCATGAGCGCCATGAGCATCCCCGGGGTGATCTTGTCGCAGTTCGTGAGGAGCACGAGCCCGTCGAGCGCGTGCGCCCGCGCCACGCACTCCAGCGAGTCGGCGATGAGCTCGCGCAGCGGGAGCGAGTAGCGCATCCCCGCGTGCCCCATCGCGATCCCGTCGCAGATGCCCGGGATGCCGAAGAAGAACGGGACGCCGCCCGCGGCGCATATCCCCCGCTCGATGAAGCGTTCGAGGCTCCGCATGTGCGTGTGCCCGGGGATGAGGTCGTTCCACGAGGTCGCGACGCCGATGAACGGCTTCTCGAGGTCGCGCCTCCCGAGGCCGGTGGCGAAGAGAAGCGCGCGGTGGGGCATGCGCTCGATCCCCTTCGTGACCGCCTCGTGCCGCAGCCGCGGCGCGGCGTCGCCCGCGGGGCGGCGCGCCGGTTTCCTGGCATGTTTCTTCATCCCGGACCCCTTCATTTTCCCCGTTTCTCCCCGCCCCCCGCCTCGAGCAGGCGGATGATCTCCTCGAGCCTGTAGTGGATCTCGTCCATGCGCCGGTAAAACGCCCGGCTCGCGTCGAAGAAATCCACCGCCTTCAGCGCCGCCATGATCGCCACGGCGGTCATCACCGATACGAGCAGCAGAAAAAACAGCACGGTGAACGCGACCATCGGTATCCTCCCCCGGGCCTCGACCCGCCCCGCCGGGTGCGCGCTCCCCGACCGCGGCGAGCGCCGCCCTGGCGGCCTCCTGCTCGGCCTCTTTTTTGTTCGCTCCCGCCCCGCGCCCCAGCGGCGCGCCTCCGAGCCGCACCTCCACCTCGAATGTCTTCCGGTGCTGGGGGCCGCGGCTCGCCGTCAGCACGTAGTCGGGAGACCCCTGCCCGCGCTCCTGGCCGTACTGCTGGAGCATGTTCTTGTAGTTCAGGCTGTCCCGCGTCGCGTCGATCCGCGCCAGGGCGTCCGCGAAGAGCGCCGTGGTGACGCCGCGCGCGGCGTCGAACCCGCCGTCGAGGTAAACCGCCGCGAGCACCGCCTCGAGGGCGTTCGCGAGGTTCGATTTCCTCTCGCGCCCCCCGCTCGCGGACTCGCCCTTCCCGAGGTACAGGTGTTCGCCGAGCCCCAGCCCCGCCGCGATGCCGGCGAGCGTGTCGCGGCTCACCAGCACCGATCGCATCAGGGTGAGTTCGCCCTCGGCGCGCCGGCGGTACCGCGTGTACAGGCGCCGCGTGATGACGAGGCCCAGCACGGAGTCGCCGAGGAACTCCATGCGCTCGTTGCTCGAGGCGCCCTCGGCGTGATTTTCGTGCATGTACGAGGAATGGGAAAGCGCCTCGAGCAGGAGCAGGCGGTCCTTGAATCGGTAGCCCAGCCGCTCCTCGAGGCGGACACAATGCTCTGCATCGGGCATAGCGGCCTCTCCGGCGGATGGTAGTATAGCGCAGGCGCCGCGGGCCTGCACGAAAATTAGTGCGTACGGCTCCTGGTGACACCGGGCCCCGGGGCGGGTATACTATGCGGTGGGAGAGAGCCATGAAAGGAGGCGCTTCATGAAACGCATTCACGCGCGCGCGGGTCTCGTCGGCATGGGGATGGCGACGGGGTTCGCGGCGGCCCTGCTCGTGGCGTATCCGCGGGGAGGGGAGTCGCAGACCGGTTACCCCTCGCAGGCGCAGGCGTACGCGCAGCAGGACATTGGACGGGAACTCGGACAGATCAACCAGAAGCTCGACTCGCTTCTCCAGGGCAATCGCCGGATCGTGGAGCTGCTGAACCGGACGTGGGAGAACACGCGGCGGACCCGGTAACGCGTTCTCCTTATCGCGCCATCCGAAGTATGATCTTCGCCGCGACCTCCGCCCCGTTCGACGGCATGTGCGGCGGGGGCGCGGTGCGTTTTTCCGCGAAGAAGGCGTCGAGGTGTTTCGCCCAGGCCCCCGCGTGGAAATCCTTTCGCGGCAGGAGGCGCGAGAGGCAGTAGGTCTCGATTCCCGCCACCATGACGGGGTATTCCCTGAAGTTGTCGCGCGGGGTGTAGACGAGCGGCGTCCCGTTCGCGATGCACTCGGCGATCGTGCAGTAGCCGGGCTTGCTGATCACGCAGTCGCTCGCCGCCACGATGTCGGGGTGCGAGAGCCCCGCCCGGTCCCCGAGGAGCACCAGCCGTTTCATCGCCCCGCCCGGCCTGAAATACGAAACGTAGAGATAGTCGCCGAAATCAGTATCCCCCCCCTCCCGTATCTCAGCGCTGCAGTGCCCCCCCATCGAGATAAAGACGACCTTCCGGGTCTCTTCCGGGGAGATGCCGAGCGCGCGGCGCGTCTCCGCCCGCGAAAGGCGCGCGGTCCTGGCGATGAGGGGAATGTCCCGGATCCGGCGGAACGCGCCCATGTCGCCGTGAAAGGGGAGCCGGAGCAGGAGGTCGGCATGGCCGTACGCCTCCCGGACGAGGTCCACGAGATAACGGGAGGAGGGGTGTTCCTCCGCGTACGAATCGTAGATCCAGTCCCACGAGAAGTTCCCGACCGCGACGCTCCGCGCGCCCGCCGCGGACGCGGCAAGGAACGCGAGGGGGGGGATGTCGCCGACGACGAGGCCGATCCCCTCGCGGCGGAGAAACCCGGCCTCGCCGCGCGCCAGGGCGTCTATGCCCCGGTAAAAGCCGGCGTTCTCCTCGATCGTGCGGCGGACGTCGAGGTGGAGGCTGTCGCGCTGGATCGCCCCGACGTCGCAGCGGAGCGGGCGGAGCCGGACCCGGACGGGGGGCGGCTCCTCGAATACCCAGCCCGGCATCGAGCCCATGACGTAGAGCTCGGCGGCGGGGTGCCGCTCGCGGATGCGGATGAGGAGCTCCTTCATCCGCATTGCGTGGCCGAGTCCGTGGCCGCTGATGTAGAACGCGATGCGGGTCATTTCAGAAGAGCCTCGCCCGAATCCTCAGTTCCTGCACGAACTTCCTCAGCGCCTCCGCGTCCATGGCGGAGAGCCGCGCGAGCAGCGCGTCGGCGTTCTTCACGATGCGGCGGGCCGCCTCGGGGTCCTGCGAGAGGGCGTTCAGGAACCGCGCGGCATCCTCCGGCTCGATCCGCTCGAGGAGGCGGCCGAGCCACGAGACCATCTGGTCGATCTGGACCGGCGTGGCGGTGGCGGTGACGAGGTCGCCGTCCCGGAGGAGCGGGGCCGCCGCGCCCGACGGGATGAGCTCGAGGTACGGCTCCCCGAGGAGGCTCTTTGAGCGGATGGTGGCGCGGAGGTCCTTTCTGAGCCCGGCGGACGCGCTCACGCGCGCGCGCACGAGCGCCCTCCCCTCGCGGAGGTCGAGCCCCGTGACGTGGCCCACCTCCACCCCCGAGACCGCCACGGGCGAGTCCTTTACGAGGCCGCAGGCGTGGGCGAAGAGGAGCGAGATGTCGATGCCGTCCCGCACTCCTGCCCTCGAGATCTTCAGGGAGATGTAGCCGAGGATCAGCGCCGCGGCGACGACGAAGAGCCCGACCGAGACCTCGTACCGGAATCGTGTGCGCATGGGTGCCTCCTATTGTCCTGGTGCTGTTGTTTTTTTTCCTATAGGCCCCATAGGTCCTATGGGACCCATGGGACACATCACACGCCCCTACGCCGCGTCTCGTTCACACTCTTCATACCCTTCGCACTCTTCACACCTTCTTTATTGCTCCCCCCGGTGCCGAGCGAAAAACCTCACCAGCGCCGGGTCGCGCGACCGCATGATCTCCCTCCGCTCCCCGCAGGCGATCAGTCGCGCGTCGTAGAGGACCCCGATGGTGTCCGCGATCTTGAACGTGCCGGGGATGTCGTGGCTGTTCACCACGAAGGTGCACCCGAGCTTCCGCTGCATGTCGAGGATCAGGTCGTCGATTGCGTCCGCCATGAGCGGGTCGAGGCCGGAGGTCGGCTCGTCGAAGAGGACGATCTCCGGTTCGAGGGCGATCGCGCGGGCGAGCCCGACGCGCTTCCGCATCCCGCCGGAGAGCTCCGCCGGGTACTTCTCCTCGCAGCCCGGCATCCCGACGAGCGAGAGCTTTTCCGCGACGCGGCGCCCGATCTCCCGCTCGGTCATGCGGGTGTGCCGCCGCATGGGGAAGGCGACGTTCTCCCCGGCCGTCATCGAGTCGAAGAGGGCGCCGTCCTGGAAGAGCATCCCCATCTTCCGCCTGAGGCGGTAGAGGCCCCGCTCGTCCAGGGCCGCGATGTCCTCGCCGCCGACGCGGACCGCGCCCGAATCGGGCTTCTCGAGCCCCACGATCATTTTCATGAGCACGCTTTTCCCGACCCCGCTCGGGCCGATGAAGACGGTGATCTTCGAGTCCGGGATCGTGCAGGAAACGTCATCGAGGACTCGCAGCGAGTCAAACGATTTGGATACCTTGATATACTCGATCATGGCCTCACATAGACGCACGTGCCTCACCCGTACATGATCTCGCTCAGGATATAGTTCAGGATAATGCACACCACGCACACGCTCACCACGGCGCGATTCGTCGCCCTCCCCACCCCCTCGGGCCCGGGTTCGGAGTAGAAGCCCTGGTAGCAGCTCAAGGTGCAGATCATCACGGCGAAGAACGCCCCCTTCACCATGCCGTACAGCACATCGGTCATCCCGGTGTAGCTCCGCACGTTCTCCAGAAACGTGCCGGGGTTCACCCCGAGCTGGTGGACCGCGACGAGGTAGCCCGCCAGCACGGTGAAGAAATCGGCGAAGACGACGAGGAGCGGCAGGGCGATGAGGGCCGCGATGAGACGCGGGGCCACGAGGGCGCGGTACGGGTTGACCGCCATCACCTCCAGCGCGTCGATCTGTCCCTTGACGCGCATGGCGGCGATCGAGGCGGCCATCGCCGTCCCCGCCTTCGCCGCCACCATCGAGCCCGCGACGATCGGCCCCATCTCCCGCACGCAGGCGAGCGTGACGAAAATCCCGACGAGCCCCTCCCCGCCGAATTCCCTGAAGGCGTAGTAGCCCTGGAGCGCGATGGTGCTCCCGATGAAGAAGGAGATGGCGCAGACGATGAAGAGGGAGCCGACGCCGATGCGGAAGGCCTCCTCGATCACCCACGCCGCGCGCGGCGGCGCGGTGACGGTCAGGCGCGCGGCGCGCGCGCTGAATATCCCCCATCGCCCGATGCGGGCGAGGGCGAGGGCGAAGATCGTGTGCCCGGTCGGTCCGGACGCCATGATGTCGCTCATCTCCCCACCGCGAACAGCGCCGACGTCAGGAAGTAGTTCACCCCGAGGAACGTGATGATCGACCGCACGACGGCGTCGTTCGCGGCCTTCCCGACTCCCTCCGCGCCGCCCGTGGCGGTGTACCCGTAGTAGCAGCTCACGAGCCCGATGATGAAACCGAAGACGAGCGTCTTCACGATCCCCCCCCAGATATCGACGGCGCGCACGAAGCCGTAGAGGTTCGCCATGAACGCCCCCCGGTTCACCCCCTTGAACAGCACGGCCGCCACGTAGCCGCTTGCGATGCCGCTCGAGCAGGCGATCGCGTTGACGATCGGGCACATGAGGGTGATCGCGACGAGGCGGGGCGCGACGAGGTACTGAAGCGGGTTCACGCCCATTACTGAGAGGGCGTCCGTCTCCTCCTTGAGGCGCATGGCGCCGAGCTCCGCCGCGGCGGTGCTCCCGGCCTGCGCGGCCATCATGATGCCGGTGAGGCCGGGCGAGAGCTCGCGGAGGAGGGACACGACGAGGATGCTGCCGAGCATCCGCTCGACGCCGAAGAGGTGCACGATCGCGAGCCCCTGGAGCGTGATGACCATGCCGAACGGGGCGACGACCGCAATCACGGGCAGGAGGCAGCGCTCGCCCGTGAGGGCCATCTGACTGAACGTCTCCCTGAAGAAGTAGGGGGGGCGCAGGGCCCAGAGAAGGGTCCTCGCACCGAAGAGGGCGATCGCGCCGAGCTCGGAGATGAACCGCATGGCCGTCACTGGCTCCCGCCGGTTTCCCCCATAGATACCATAATACCGCCCGGGCTGCAATCGGCTCGTGGGGCAAAACAAAACCCCCGGGCCTTTCGGCCCGGGGGCGTACATCCATGCGGCGAGGCTGCGCGTCAGAAGGGGACGTTGTAGCTCACCATCACCTTGTCCTTGACCATGTTGAGGGCGAGGCCCTTGTTCTTCTTCGCGACGTTCCAGGCGTCCCATCCGCTCCACGCGTGGTTGGCGATCATGCCGCCCGCGCCGGCCATGCACACCATCTTGGCGCCGTCTCCCGCGCCCCCTGCCGCGAAAAAAGCAAGTACGAATATGGAGCCGGCCTCGATCGCCGCCATCGCGGCGGTCTTCCACGTCATGAGCTCGCCGTTGTACCACTGACCGGTGCAGGGGATCACGGCCGACATTGCGCCGACCCACATCGGGTCCAAATCGCCCTTCGCCGACCCCGTGTTGGAGGGCGCGGCGGCGGGGGCCGCGAGCGTCTCCTGCGCCGGAGCGGGGGGCATCGCGCCCTGATCAGCCAGCACCGGCGCGATGCCGCACAGCGAACCGCAGGTCATCACAAGAACAGCCGCCACACACTTCTTCAACAGGCACCTCCTTCCACATCGATGCACAAAGATCCTGAACATGCACCCCAACCCTGACACATAAGGTACTATGGCGCCCCGGGATTGTCAAGGGACAATCCGCAACTATTTTTTACCGCCGTCAGGTCACGAGGATGGGGAGCGCCTTTTCCGGCATCTCCTCTTTCCTGAGCTTGAGCCTCAGGCTCCGCGCGTCCATCGGCTCGGGGTACTCGAAGATTTTCCCCTCGTAGTTCCTGAGCACCACCCGCCCCTCGACGAGGGAGATGAAGTAGCTCGGGCCGAGGGGGATCTTCCCGCCGCCCCCTGGGGCGTCGATGACGAAGGTCGGGACCGCGTAGCCGGAGGTGTGGCCGCGCAGCTTCTCGATGATGTTGATGCCGGTCGAGATCGGCGTGCGGAAATGCTCGGTGCCGACCGCGAGGTCGCACTGGTAGAGGTAGTACGGCCTGACGCGCGCCCGCAGCAGGTCGTGCATGAGCTTCTTGACCGTCGACGGGTTGTCGTTGACCCCCTTGAGGATGACGGTCTGGCTCCCGAGCGGGATCCCGGCGTCGGAGAGCATCTCGCACGCGCGCGCGGTCGCGGGCGTCAGCTCGCGCGGGTGCGAGAAGTGGATGCTCAGGTAGAGCGGGTGGTACTTTCTGAGCATCGCGGTGAGCTCCGGCGTGACGCGCTGCGGGAGGAATACCGGGGCGCGCGTCCCGATGCGGATGACCTCCACGTGCCTGATCGCGCGGAGCGCCTTGAGGATCCCCTCCAGCCGGTCGTCGCAGAAGACGAGAGGGTCGCCGCCCGAGACCAGCACGTCGCGTATCTTCCTGTTGCCGGCGATGTACTCGCATGCCCGCGCGAGCTCCTCCTGGCTGATGCTCTGCTGAGTGGTGCCCACGATGCGCTTCCGGGTGCAGTAGCGGCAGTAGGAGACGCATGCCTCGGTCGCGATCAGAAGCACGCGGTCCGGGTAGCGGTGGACGACCCTCGGGACGGGGGAGTCCTTCTCCTCCCCGCACGGGTCTTCCATGTCCCGGGAACAGAGGAAGTGCTCCTCGATGCGCGGGACCACCTGCCGCCGCAGGGGGCACTCGGGGTTGTCGGGGTCGATGAGCGAGAGGAAATGGGGGGTGATCGCCATCGGCAGCCGGTCCTCCTCGCGCCGAATGCCAGCCTCCTCGTCGCGGGTGAGCGTGATCGCGCGCGCGAGCTCGCCGAGTGCGCACACCCGGTTCCGCATCTGCCATTTCCAGTTGTTCCAGTCCGTCTCCGGCACGTTTTTCCACATCGTGTCACTTACTTGCGGCTGCAACGTAGCCTCCTCCCTAGAAACTCCCCCGTGCGGGGAGCGATCAATGTCGTGCTCAAAACCTCTTGCAATAGATGACCCGGTCATCGCCGGGCCCGTAGAAATCCCTGATGTGCGACTCCTCGGCGAAACCCTCCTGCAGGTAGAACGCCCGCGCCTGCGCGTACGAGGAAAGCGACGACGTCTCCGCGACGAGGATCGTGAGCGCCTTCTCCCGGAGCACCCCCTCGAGGTGCCGCAGCATGCGCTTCCCCACGCCGCTTCGCCGGAAGGCCGGGTCTGTGACGATCCAGTAGAGATCGCACGCGGCCCGCGTCAGGGGGATCTTTCCCCAGCAGACAAAGCCGATGATCCCCTTCCCCCCGGCCTCCGCGCAGAGGATGTGGTAGTCCTCGTCGCTCCCGTCTCCCCCGAACGATTCGTCAAAGAGCTCAAGCGCGCACGCGGCCTCGTCGGCCCTGAACTCCTCCACGCCGGCGAGCAGGCGCGCGATGGCCTCGCGATCGTCGGGCGTCGCGGGGCGGATGGACACCTCGCTCATCGCGCCCCGTCTTTCCCCACACCGCAGCGCGCGCACGCGATCGCGAGCACCTCCCGCACCAGGGCCTCGTAGCTCATCCCCGCGGCCCGCGCCGCCTTCGGGAAGCACGAGTTCTCGTCCGGATCGGGGAGGATGCCGGGAAGGGGGTTGAGCTCGATCACGTGCGGCGCGCCGCGTCCGTCCAGGCGCACGTCGATGCGGCACCAGTCCCGGCACCCGAGCGTGCGGTATGCATTTTTGCAGACCTCCTCGATGCCGCGCTGCAGCGCGCCGTCGACGGAGGCGGGGCACGAGAATATCTTCAGCGGCGCCTCGGGCCTGTCCCAGACCCATTTCGCCTCCCAGGAGTAGATGCGGTGCGCTCCTTCCGGGAGCGTCGCGAAGTCAATCTCGACGAGCGGCAGCACCCGCATACCCCCGTCGTTGCCGAGGAGCGCCGCGGTGAACTCCCTTCCGCCGAGGAACGACTCGACGAGCGCCGGCTGGCGGTACTCGCCGAGGATCCGCTCGAGGCGCGCGGGGAGCTCCCCCCGGGCGGTCACGACGGAGTCGTCCCGGATGCCCATGCTCGACCCCTCCCAGAGCGGCTTGACGATGACGGGGAATTTCATGCCGTTCAGGGGCTCGTCCGGCGACGCCATGACCCGGAACGCCGGCGTGGGGATGCGGTAGTACGACATGATCTCCTTGGCGCGCGCCTTGTTGAGGCAGGCCGCCAGGGTGAACGCGTCGGAGCCGGTATAGGGGATGCCCAGCATCTCGCAGATGACGGGAACCTGCGACTCCCTGCTCGGGGAATCGATACCCTCGGCGATGTTGAAGACGATGTCGGGCTTCGCTTCCTTAAGGTTCTCCGCGAGGTCCCGGTCCGCCTCGACCCTGACGACCTCGTGCGCCCCGCCCGCGAGCGCCGCCGAAACCGCGTCGATGGTGGCGGAATCGTCCCACTCGGCGAAGTAGTCCTGGCGCGGGACCGGCGATGCCTGCGGCTTGAGGTTGTAGGTGAGCGCGATACGCATTGCCGGGCCTTTCAGCGGATGACCTTTTCCGGGGCGGCCAGTATCTGCGCGAATTTCTCCTGCCGCGGGTCTTCCTGTATCTCGGCGAGGTAGCGCCGCAGGGCGTGCACGAATATCTTCGCCATCGTCGTGTTCTCCCTGATGGCCAGCATCCGCACCTTCTTGTGAAGCTCCTCATCCATGTAGATGGTCGTTCTCTTCTTCATGCGTGCGCGCGCCTTTCGTCTGCTGGTGCGCGGGCGGTGCCCCTCTCCGCATGCTCCGCTCGCCCCGGAGGGCGGGAGAAGCGCTTCCCGCGCGTGAAATTACCCTGTGACATATTGACGTAAATACATAGTTATGTCGCACATGGCATAAAAAAATGCCGCATCTTGCAACATATTAATGCCATGACACTTTTATGTCAACATAAATTTTGCATTTTTATAAAAAAAATGCCACCGCGGACGCCGAATTCGCCGGATAAGTTGTCCCGGTGATTTGGGTGTCGGTGCCTTGGTGGAGGAAAATAGCCGCGGGCGTCAGATGCCCAGGCTCTGCTTTTCGTACGCGTCCAAAACGTCGATGGCGGCCTGCTCGTCCTTCGCCCGGCACATGGCCACCCGCAGCTTTGTGCTGCGCAGGAGCTTGGTGAGGCGCGCCAGTATCTGCAGATGCATGTCGATCCGCGGCGTGCAGAGGAGGACGACCACGTGCGTGAGCTGGCCGTCGAACGCCTCGAGATCGATCCCCTTCCAGGATAGGCCGAGCACCAGGCGGGGCTTCTTTATGATCCCCGTGAGCGGCTCGCGGGGGTGGGGGATCGCCACGCCGTCCGCGAGGGCGGTGCTGCACATGCGCTCGCGCTCGATGACGGCCGCCATGATCTTTGTCCTGTGCTTCGCATCCACGCCGCCGTGTTCGACGAGCACGTCGACGAGCTCGGCGATGACGCCCGTTTTAGCCGCCCCGGCGAGTTTCATCTTGATGCACTTCGGGTCCAGGAGGGGCGCGATGCGCGTCACCTGTTCGCGGTAGTCCTTCTCGAACATCTTGAGCTGCGCGGGGTCGAAGTCCCTGATGCCCCTGTGGAGCCAGTCCCGTATCGCCTCCGTCTTCACCATCATCTTCCCGTTCTTGTCGCGCGAGGAAATGCCCTTCTCGGCGAGAAGCCTGACCGCCTCGGCGCTCATGTTCAGGAACTTCGCGGCATCCTTGATCGTCATGTACTCGCCCGGCATCGCTGCCCCTTCCTTTCTTCCGCCGGCCAACGCCTTCTTTTGCGGGGCCGGAATAATCCCTCTGCGACGCGCGCTGCTCTTCGTGGTGAAAAATCTAGTCCTTGTTGCGGTCAGCGACCGCGTTCCCCTCCGGCCCCGTCACCTCGACCCATGCCGCGAGCGGTATCGCCCCGCCCGCCTCGGGGCGGTAGTCTATATCGAGCCGCATCCCCGGCGCGAGTTCGTCGAGGGAGAGGGTCCGTATTCCCTTGAAGATCAGGGTTTTCACGGCGTCCACGCGAAACTCCGCGCCCCCCCCCCCGCGCCTTTCGACGGCGATGACGCCCCGCGCGGCGTCAACCGACCGGAGCGTCGCCGTGACGGTGGCCACGGTGTTCCGGTCGGGATCCGCCGCGCGCGCGGGGCGCGCAAGCCCGGCGGCGAGGCAGGCGATCGGGAGGATGATCGGGATGGCGGCGCGGACGACGCATCTCATGCGGGCGCCCGGGACTTCTCCTGGCGTTCCTTGCACTGCAGGCAGAGCCGCGCGTAGGGCACCGCCGCAAGGCGTGTTTCGTCGATCGGGTGCGCGCAGATCTCGCAGATGCCGTACTCGTCGGTGCCCATCTTGGCGAGCGCCGTGTCCACGTCGTTCAGGACCTGCTGCTCGCGCGACGCCAGGGAGATGGTGAACTCGCGGTCGTAGGAGTCGCTCGCCGTGTCGGCGAGATGGGTCGAGTAGCCCGAGAGGTCGCCCGACTGCTCCCTCGGCGACTGGCTCAGCGAGTCGCGCTGGAGGCTGGCCACCTCTCCCTGAATATTTTCCCGGAGGGAAAGGAGCTGCTGTCTCAGATGTTCCATCCGCCGATTGTCCATGGGGCACACCTCGATGATCCGGCTCCGGCGCGCACCGGCGCGATTACCACGGTATGGGTCCGCCCCTATCTATACGGGATGAGTCCGAGGTCTGTGCGTCGAACGCCTTGTACCCGACATACGCTTCGTAATTACGCCACTCGGCGTCCTGGGGAAGTATCCCGCGGGGCGTTACCGGATTCCCGACTATGGGGCCTGAGGCGTTCGCCTTCCGGGACTGCACCGGGCCGCGCTGCCCGCGGTACGAAGGAGATTTCAACGGGCCGCGTTGCAGGGGCGCGCGGGCGATCTTGCGGGGCGTCCATTGCGCGAGCGCGTGGGGCGCCGGGCACAGGATGCATGCGGCGAGAACGACAACGACTATGCGTGTGCGCATCTGTTCCCTTCCCGAGGGGCGCGGCTTATCGATACATGTTTTTTACATCCGATGCATTGCCGCTCCAGGCCTTCTGAGCTCCGCGCCTGTTGCCGGAGTCCGAATACCCCGTGAAGCCCCCATGCCCCCGGATCGGCTGACGCGAGGTCATTGGGCAGCTGTAGGCGGGGCCCCCGCCGCTCACCCCCGTCTGCTGACTCGCGGCCGAATCGGAGTAGTAGGCGGAGCCCGCTTTTCTCACCGCAATCGGACTGTCCGCGGCGCCCCCGGGAGAGGCGGAGCCGGCGCCCGGAGCCGCGGAGGGGAGCTTCGCGCCCCCGAGCGGGTCGACCGTCTTGAACTCCATCTTCTTGAGCGGAGCGATGGGGCCGGTAGGGACCTGCGCGCGACAGAGAGGAACGACGCCGACACACGCACTCACGGCCGCCGCCGCGGCGAAGAGGCGCGCGATATTTGTTTTGCAGTTCATGCCCATACTATAGCACGTAGTGCGGAGCGGGGCAAACGATTAATCACAGTAATAATCACCTCCATCTGAAACTGAAATTCCTGAAAATCGAAACTGAAAATCCTGTCAGAATCCCCACCCCGCGCGCTATACTGGAGGGGGGTCGGCCGGAGGCGGAGGAATCGGGGACGTGAATGCGAAGCGCTCGGGCGGCATCGCCGTCGTCTACAACGGGTATCATCCGCGCGGGGAAATCCCCGACGCGGAGCGGGAGGCGAATGAAAGTGTCGCCCGCGATGCGCGCAGCGTGCGGGATGCGCTCGCCGCCCGCGGCCGTCATGCCTTCCTGCTCCCGATGCGCCGGAGCGCGGGGGCGTTCATGCGGCGGCTCGCCGCCGCGAGCCCGCGGCTCGTCTTCAATCTCTGCGAGGGGGCGGGAGGGGAAAGCCGTTGCGAGATGCACGCCTGCGCCTTTCTCGATCTTCTCGGGATGCCGCATACGGGATGCGGCCCCCTGGCGCTGGGCATCGCGCTCGACAAGGCCCTCGCCAAGGCGCTTTTCATCGCCGGAGGGATCCCGACGCCGCCGCATTTCGTCTGCGCGGGTGAGCCGCCCCTGGCGTTGCCCGCGGGGATGCGCTACCCGCTCTTCGTGAAGCCGGTGAGGGAGGACGCGAGCATCGGCATCGGCCGCGACGCGTTCGTGAGGAACCGCCGCGAGCTCTCCGCGAGGTGCCGTCGAATCCACGCGCGCTACCGTCAGCCGGCCCTCGTCGAGCGGTACGTGGACGGCCGCGAGCTGAACGTGTCGATCCTCGGGGCGCTGAAGCCCCTCATCCTCCCGGTCTCGGAGATAGAGATGGGGCGCATGTCCCGCGGCGCTGCGCGGATCTGCGACTATCGCGCGAAATGGGTCCCCGGAAGCGAGGAGTACGCGCGCACCGCGCCTCGTTGCCCGGCGCGGCTCCCGCGCGCGGCGGAGGCGCGGGTGAAGCAGGCCGCGCTCGCGGCGTACCGCGCGCTTTCCTGCGACGGGTACGCCCGGGTGGACATACGCCTTGGCCGGGACGGGGTCCCGTACGTGCTCGAGGTGAACCCGAACCCCTGCATCGCCCCCGACGCCGGGCTCGCCCGGTCCGCCGCGGCCGCCGGGATGAGCTATCCCGATCTCGTCTGCAGGATCGCCGACCTGGCGGGGGAACGGCGATGACAAATGGCAAAGCTCAAATGACAATAATAATTCCAACGACAAAATTCAAATGCCGGCGCCGGCGGTTTTGATCTTGTTCATTGGGTAGCGGTCTTTCATTTGTCATTCGGATTTTGTCATTTGTCATTCAGTTGTGCTATGGTGTGCCCCTCCGGAGGGATGAGGAAATGCAGCTCGTTATCAGGCCGTCGCGCCTGAAGGGCGTCGTGCCGATCCCCGGGTCGAAGTCGCACACGATCCGGGCGGTCGTCATCGCGTCCCTCGCGTCGGGCACGTCGAGGATCGTGAAGCCGCTCGACTCCTCCGACACGCGCTCCGCGCTCAACGCCGCCCGCGCCTTCGGGGCGGAGGTCGAGGCGGGGGAGGACTGGATCATCGCGGGGACGGCGGGGCGCCCCGCGCTGCCGGACAACGTCGTCGACGTCGGCAACTCGGGGACCACGCTCAGGCTCTTTCTCGGCGCCGCGGCCCTCTGCGACGGCTGGACGGTCTTTACCGGCGACGACCAGATCAGGCGCCGCCCGGTCCAGCCGCTCATCGACGCGTACCGGCTTCTGGGCGCCGAGGGGTTCACCACCCGGGGGAACGGATGCGCGCCGGCGGCGCTCAGGGGCAGGATGGCCGGCGGGCGCACCGAGATCCGGGCGGTCACCTCCCAGTTCCTCTCGAGCCTGCTCATCTCCGCCCCGCTCGCGGAGAAGAACACCGAGGTGCGGGTCCTCCAGCTCAACGAGATCCCCTACGTCGAGATGACGCTCGCGTGGCTGGACGGGCAGCGGGTGGCCTGGGAGCGGAAGGACTGGAAGCGCTTCTTCATCAAGGGGGGGCAGGAATACCGTGCGTTCGAGCGCCGGATCCCCGGCGACTTCTCCTCGGCGGCCTTCTTTCTCTGCGCGGCGGCGGTCACCGGCTCGGAGCTCGTGCTCGGCGGCCTCGATATGGGGGACGTCCAGGGCGACAAGGCGGTGGCGGGCATGCTCGCCGAGATGGGCGCGGAGGTCGAGCCTCTCCCGGGGTCGCTGAAAATACGGGGCCGCGGTTTGAAGGGCGCCGAGTTCGACCTCAACAACACCCCCGACGCGCTGCCCGCGCTCGCGGTCGCGGCATGCTTCGCGTCCGGCGAGACGAGGCTGCGCAACGTGGCGCAGGCGCGGATCAAGGAGACCGACCGGATCGCAGTGATGGCGCAGGAGCTCGCGAAGATGGGCGCCGACATCGAGGAGAAGGAGGACGGCCTCGTCATCAGGGGCCGCCCCCTCCGCGGTGCCCGGGTGAGCGGCCACCACGATCACCGCGTGGTGATGGCGCTTGCGGTCGCGGGGCTCGCCGCCGAGGGGGAGACCGTCGTGGACACCGCCGAGGCGATGCGCGTCACGTTCCCCGATTTCACGGACCTGATGCGGCGATGCGGCGCGGATATGGAGCTGAGAGAAGAGGGAGGATAACGAAATGCTCGGCAACACCTTCGGACGGATGTTCAGGATCACCACCTGCGGCGAGTCGTACGGCGGCGGCCTCGCGGCCATCGTGGACGGTGTCCCGGCCGGGATCCCGCTCACGAACGCCATGATCCAGGAGGAGCTCGACAAGCGGAAGCCGGGACAGAGCGAGCTCGACTCGCCGCGCAGGGAGACCGACATCGCGCAGCTCTTCGCGGGCATCGGGCAGGAGGGGCTCACCACCGGCGCCCCCGTGGGGATCATCGTCCGCAACGTGGACATGCACAAGGTCCATGTGGACCAGTACCGCGCGGTGAAACACCTCTTCAGGCCCGGCCACGCCGAGTACACCTTCTTCGTGAAGTACGGCGAGCACTACGACTGGTGCGGCGCGGGACGCGCGAGCGGGCGCGAGACCGTCGGGCGGGTCGCGGGGGGCGCCGTGGCGAAGCAGGTGCTGCTGCGGCACGGCATCGAGGTCCTCGCCTACGTGAAGGAGAGCCACGGCATCGCGGCGCGCCCCATGGGCTTCGACGAGGTGAAGAGGAACTACCGGAAGAACCCCCTGAACTGCCCCGACCTCGAAGCCGCGGAGAAGATGATCGCGGAGATCCTCAAAATCAAAGACGAGGGGGACACCTGCGGCGGGGTGATCGAGATCATCGCCCGCGGCGTCCCCGCCGGCCTGGGCGAGCCGGTTTTCGACAAGCTCTCCGCCGTCATCGCGCACGGGCTGATGAGCATCGGGGCGGTGAAGGGGGTTGAGATCGGGGCGGGGTTCGCGGCGGCGAGGATGAAGGGCTCAGAGTGCAACGACCCCCCGTACATCGAGAACGGCAGGGTCAGGTTCCGCACCAACAACGCCGGCGGCTTCCTCGGCGGCATCTCGAGCGGCGAGGACCTCGTCATCCGCATGGCCGTGAAGCCGACCCCGACCATCTCCATCGCGCAGGACTCGATCGACAAAACGAAGATGAAGGAGGAGAGGCTTGCCGCCATCACGCGCCGCGACGCCACGATCTGCCCCCGCATCTACCCGGTCGCGGAGGCGATGGTGCGGATCGCCATCCTCGACGCCCTCTTCATGATGCGCGGGTGGGAGGGAGTGCAGGGAAAACCGTAAGGGCGTATGCGCGTGTGAGCGTAAAATATCTTTACGCCGATACACGCATACGAATTGCTGCCACTGGCCCGGCATCATCCATGACCATGTATGCGGTAATAGGCTGGCCCCTCGGCCACTCGATGTCCCCGGCGATCCACAACGCCTCGTTCGAGGCGCTGGGGCTTCGTTGCCGCCTCGGCGCCGTCGCCGTCCCCCCGGAGGGGCTCGACGCGTTCATGCGGGCGTTGCCATCGTCCGGTCTCCGCGGGCTCGCCGTCACCATCCCCCACAAGACCGCGGTCCTCCCGCACTGCGCGTTCGTCGATCCCGACGCCGCGGAGATCGGCGCCGCGAACACCGTGGCCGTCGGGGAGGCGGGAATGGCGCGCGCGTACAACACGGACGCCCCCGGCGCGATAGGCGCCCTGCGGGATGCCGGTGTCGTCGTGGCGGGTGCCCGGGTCATGGTGCTCGGCGCGGGCGGCGCGGCGCGCGCGATCTGCTTCCGTCTTCTCCGGGACGGGGCGGCGTCCGTCGTCATCGCGAACAGGACGCCCTCCCGCGCGGAGGCGCTGAAGGGGGACCTCGAGGGGGTCCGCGGCGCGGCGGGTCGGGTCGGGGCGGTCCCGGGGAGCGGCGCGGCGTTCGAGGAGGCGCTCGCCTCCGCGGGCATCCTCGTCAACGCGACGTCGGTCGGGATGAGCCCCCTCGCGGGGGAAAGCCCCGTCGCGGGGACGCTCCTGCGCGCGGATCTCGCCGTGATGGATATCGTGTATAACCCGCTCGAGACGAGGCTCCTCGCCGACGCGCGGGCCGCGGGCGCGACCGTGATCCCGGGGACGGAGATGCTGCTCCGACAGGCGGCGGAGCAGGAGCGGATCTGGCTCGGGGTGGAGGCGCCGGTCGGGGTGATGCGGAAGGCGCTGCTCAGCGGGCTCGGGCGATCTCTTTGAGCCTCAGGGCGCAGAGCTCGGCGAGGGCTCGCGAGGTCTTCGCCCGCTGCGGGAAGCCCTTCGCCCGGCGGGCGCGGCAGGCGCTGTGGAGCTTTCTGAGGAACGCGTCCCCCACGCCGCGCCACTGCGCGGACTTCGCCGCCTTGAACCCCTCGTACGGAAGCCCGTACTCCTCTTCCGGCCACCGCTCCCGCAGCGCCTCCTCGAGCGTCCAGCCCTTTTCGGCGTGGTGGAGGACCTCCAGCCAGTAGGCCTCGAGCTTCCTCACGTAATCGTCCACGTCGAAGGCGCGCGTCCCCGCGTCGTAGATCACGCACCGCTCCAGCGGGGAGGAGAGCGCGTCGTACTGCGAGAGCTCGAACTCCGGCGCGAGGATGCCCGGGCTCCGCATCAGGTCGGTCCCCTGGATCTTGATCTTCACCGCGGTCTTCGAGTCGGCGAGGTGGAACTTCCCCTCGAGATAGACCGCCACGGTGCGCTCGTACTCGGGGAAGATGGCCTTCAGCCGCCGGGCGTATTCCCTGAGGAATTTCTCGAGCTTGTGGCAGCCGATGGTGAAGAAGACGATCTGCCGGATGGGGGATCCGCCGTTTTTTGCAAGGTTGACGATGATGTCCATCCCGTTCGAGATCGTGACGCCGGTCGCGATGACGTCGGCGAAAAAGAGCGTCGCGTGGGGCGGGATCACGATCTTCCGGTACTGGTTGTCCCGGATGAACCACCGCCCGTACTTGTCCCGGTCGCGCTGGGAGGTGATGAAGGACGAGCTGTGGGCGTTGAAGCCGTAGGCGCGCGCGAGGGCGTGCCGCATCCCGAAGTTCAGGCTCCCCCGCATGAAGTGTATGACGCCGACCGTGTGCGGGTCGAGCCTGCGGAGGGAGGGGGCGATGGGGAGGTGGGTGAGGACCGAGGTGACCGCGGACTCGAGGAGGTCGGTGTAGCGTACGCCGGTGACCTCGGGGCGGTTGCAGATCTCGCGGCTCTCGGGCGTCGAGGCGATGTAGCGGGTGAGGCTGTCGCCGTACTCGCCTTTCAGCTCGTAGATCGCCGCGTGCCTGTTTTTTCGCGCGAGCGCGAGGTATTCCACGGTGCGCTCCTTGGGCTCCTACCGCTTCCCCACCTCGTCGGGTTTCGTGACCAGCGCCGCGTCCCGGGTCCTTCCGTCCTTCGTGATTCTCACGAGGCGGCCCTTCACCCACACGCGGTCGCCCTTGAAAAATTCGCCGCGCTGCGCCCCGTCGTAGATCACGACCTCGATCGGGGGGCGGCTCTTTCCGTCCGCGGAGACCCCGTCGAGCCCTATCACGGCGGGGAGGTACGGCGTGTGCCGGTCGTCGGAGACCGTCCCGGTGAGCGAGACCGACGGGGCGGCAAGCTCCATCGTGAAATCCTTGAGCGGTATCTCCGAGGGGACGGTGTAGCGGAAGAAGGGGCAGACCACGGTGCCCATGTGCTTGAACCGCAGGGGCCAGATCTTGCCGAGCTCCTCGACCTCGCGGTCCGGCTCCCGCTTCTTGAGCTCGATGATGCGGCGGACCACCTCGAAGTTTTGCTCGACGGTCCCGAAGAAGGTCGCGTCGACGTCCTCGAGCGGCTCCTCGTAGT
>JBAXOY010000025.1:0-29385 GCA_037133055.1 Chlamydiota bacterium | reverse complement strand
CGTAGACGGTGTTCAGCTCGTCGATAACGCGCCTCCGGTACTCCTCGCGGTAGTCGTCCCTCAGGCGGGGCGACAGGCGCGTGTATTTCTTGTCGAGCCGCAGCAGGGATATCTCCTCCCCGCGCCGGATCGCCCCGTAGGGCGGTCCGCCCCGGGAGCGCCCGCCCCCCCCCATGCCACCGCGGTCAAACTCGAGAAAGGGGATGACCACCGCGGGGAAGCCGAGTCCTTTCGCCTTGTGTATCGTCATGACCCGCACGGCGTTCACTCCCGGGAACCTCACGAACAGGTCATCCCCCGCGGCACCGTCGAAATACGCGAGGAACGAGGCGATATCGCCGCACTCCTCCTCCTGCTCCCGTATAAGCTCGAGGAAGCGCATGAAGAACCCCTGGTACTCGCCGAAATGCCGGTGCACGCGAAACCGCTGGAGGATGTCCGCGACGAGCTCATAGAGCGGGACAAATCCGACGTTCCTGAACAGCTCCTCGAGGTGCTCCCGCCACGCATCGGGGTAGCGATCGCGAAAGGCGCGGTAGAAATACCCCGCGCCGCCGGAGGCGTTCTTCCCCTGCAGGGAGAACAGGAACCCCCGCATCTCCTCCACGCTCTTCCCCGCGGCCGCCGCGAATATCTTCCCCAGGATGAACGAGGCGAACGCAAGGTTGTCGATCGGAGAATCGAGGAACCTGAGCAGGGCGACGAGCTCCTTCACGAGCGGATTATGCGCGACGCTGAGGGTCCGGTCCGATGCGGCGTCGATGCGGGCCTCCGTCAGCCACGCCGTGATCCGCTCGACGTCGTCATTCCCCCGCGCGAGCACGGCGATCTCTCCGGGATCGAACCTCCCGCCGAGCTCCCGGACGAGCGCGACGAGCCTTTCGCGGACCGCATCCCCCTCGTCCTCGCCCGCCGCGGCCTCGAGCGCCTCGACGCCCACGCAGCCCGGCTCCCGGCCGGGAAGGTGCGTCTGGCGCGCGTCGCGAAAGACGGCCGCGATCCCGTCGATATCCTCCGGGCGCAGCATCTTCCTGTCCTCCTCGTCGTCGGGCTGGACGGCGGCGACGAACCGCCTGATGTTCTCCTCCGAGAACACCTCGTTGTTGAACTCGACGATCGCCCGGCGGCTGCGCCGGTTGAGGGCCAGAGACTCTCGGCGCACCGGCGCCTGATCCCCGAGCTCGGCGGCGACCCTGTCGAAAAGCCCGACATCGCCGCCCCGGAAACGGTAGATCGCCTGTTTCCGGTCCCCCACGTAGAAGAGCGATCCGCCCGTCGCGAGCGACTCGCCGACCATCCCCTCGAGGTTTCGCCACTGCAGGCCGCTCGTATCCTGGAACTCGTCGATCAGGAAATGACGAAACGCGGTCGCGAGACGGAGATAGAGCTCCGGCACTCCCACCCGGCCGCTCGCGAAGAGGTCCCGCGCCCTCCGGTTGAGCTCATCGAGGAACACCACGTCGTCCTCTCTCGCGCGCGCGTCGAATTCCCCGGACGCGAGTTCGAACAGCTCGATATAACAGTCGAAGAGGGAGCGCGCCTCCGCCTCCGCGACCTCCGGGATCTTCTTCCGGATGCGGCGCCACAGGGCGCGGCACTCCGGGGGCGCCTCGCGCTTCCGCGTCATGGGGAATTCGTCTTTGAGGAAATACGCGCTCCTCAAGTCGTCGAGGTCGAGGCGCCCCTCCCCGTTCCGCGCGAGGGCGTTCAGCGCCCTGACGAGGCCGGCGTGCGTTCCCTCGGGCGCGCACGCGCGCAGCTCCGCCAGCATCTCGAGAAGATCCCTCTTCGCCCGAGCCGGGGGGGCGCCGTATTTCACGAACCTTCCCCCGTAGAGGTTGTGTTCGGAGAAAAGCGCGCCGACGGTGGCGATGATGTCCGTCCTGGGGAACCAGTGCGCCCTGTGGTCGAGATGCAGGTACTGCGCGACGAATGCGCGGATCTCCTTCCGGACCCCGCGCTCGCGCCCCGCCCGTTCGATGCACCGGTCGATGCTCCATGCGAGGTAGTCCCCGGAGTTGCGCGCGATCCTGAAACCGGGCGAGAGGTCCAGCTCCGAGGCGCAGCCCGAGAGGAGCACGTTGATGAAGCTGTCGATGGTCTGGACCTGGAAGCAGTGGTAGTTCCGCACGATCCCCTCGACGAGGCCCGACGCGCGCGCTCCGGCGCTCGCCGCGTCCGCTGAAAGCCGCGCCACCAGTTCCGCTTTCTCTTCTTCCCCTCCGAACGCGTCGAGGGCAAGCCTCTTGAGGAGATCGAGGATCCGGCCCTTCATTTCGCGGGTGGCCTTGTTGGTGAAGGTGATGGCGAGGATGGCGCGCAGATCCTCCCCCGGCTCCATCAGGAGACGGAGGTATCTCACGGCGAGGGCATGGGTCTTCCCCGAGCCCGCCGACGCCTCGACGACCCGGACCTCGGGAAGCAAGAGCGGGGCCCCCGCCGCGTCGCGGTCACTGCGTTTCGGCATGGAACGTCCTCTCGTGGATGCGGATAGTATACCCTAACCGGGAGCCCGTGAAGACAGCAACGTCAGGGTGAGCAGACCCCCCCCGTGCCCATTTTCACCTTGAGTCGCGGGCCGCGTATGCCGTACCATAGGGGTCCTCGCGGTCGAGTGCACGATCCACGATCCCATGGGCCCCGCCGCGGCGCAACGGAGTATCCCTCATGCCGCGAAAAACATCCCTGCTGCTCGCCGCGGCCGTGGCGGCCGCGATGGCGACGGGCGTCAACCACCGCTATCTCTTCGGCCCCGACGAGCCCCGCGAGGCGGAGATCGCACGGGAGACCCTCAGGGGCGGGCACTGGATCGTTCCCCGCCTGTGCGGGCTGCCGTTTCTTGAGAAGCCGCCGCTTTACTACGACCTCGTCGCCCTCTCCTATGCGGCAATCGGCCGCATCTCGCCGCCCGCCGCCCGGGCGGTCTCCGTGTTTTTCGGCGCGGCGATGCTCGCCGCGGCCTTCCTCCTCGCCCGCCGCTGGCGCGGGACGCACGCCGCCTGGCTCGTGCTCCTCGTCCTCCTCACCATGCCCCGGTTCTGGCGCTACAGCCACGTGATCCTGCTGGACATCGCCGTGGGCGCATTCTGCTCGTGCGCGCTCGCGTGTTTCGGCTGGGGGCTCATCGGCGACTCCGGCGACAGCCGGCGCCTCCCCCCCGCGCTCTGCGCGTTTTTCTCGGCGTGCGCGTTCCTCACGAAGGGGTTTGTCGCCGTCTTCACCATCGCGCTGATCATCCTGGCGTTCTGCGCCGCGACGCGCCGATGGGGCGCGCTGCGGGAGGTGCTCGCGCCGTTCCCTTTGCTCATCTTTCTCGTTCCCGTATCCGCATGGCTCGCCCTTTTCTACCGGGAGGGAGGGGTCCCGTACCTTTACGAGCACTTCGTCAACAACATCCTCGGGCGATTTCTCCGGATTCATTTCGAGCTCACGGACGCCCGCTTCTTCCACACCGACCTCGGCCGCCGGCTCCCGTGGCATTTCTACCTCGATGTGCTCCCCGAGATCATGGGGCCATGGGTGCTGTTCCTCCCGTTCGCGGCATGGCGGGCGGTCGCCGCGATACGCACGGGCGGCAGGGGCGACGCGCGGTTCATCGGTTTTCTCCTCGTCTGGGCGTTTCTGCCGATCTTCGTCTTCTCCCTCTCCAGCATCAAGGAGAGGACCTACATCCTTCCCTCCTACACGGCGATGGCGATGCTCATCGGAGCGTGGCTCATCGACACCACATCCCCTCACGAAGAGGAGACATGGCGCGGGGCGGCATGGATGGGCATGGTCTTCCCGTTCGCGGCGCTCAGCCTCGTCTCGCCGCTCCTTAGCGCGCGCGCCGTGCTCCTGATCGCCTCGGTCCTCCTGCTCCCGATTGTCGGGGCGTGCGCCGCGGCGACGGGAAGGCGACGATTCTCCGCCGCCCTCTTCCCCCTGATCGCCCTGACGCTGTGCGCGCTCATCGTGAGCACCGCTCCGTCGGTCGCCCGCGTTTTCCACAGGAAAAGGTGCCTTTTCGATCTTGCCCGGGAGACCTGGGATATCGTCGGCGACCGCGCGATCTACCTCTACCGGCCGGGCGACAATATCCGGGGATACATTCCCTTTTACGCGGACCGGACGCTGCGAGAGCTCGACCGTGCGGCGGAGCTCCGGGCGGTGCTCGGGGGGCCCTCCACGACCTTCGTGATCATGGAGCAGGGGGACCTCGACTCGCTCTCCGCAAATCCGTCGTTCCGGGGACTCCTCCACCCCATCCCCGCGCCCGCGTTCGGGGCCGACCCGGACAACAGGCTGCTCGCGGACAGGGCAGACTGGGAGAAAAGATAAGGGTCAGGAACCTGTCCGACCTGTCTGACTCGTCGGACCCGTCCGACCTCTCAAAGGCGGTCAGGGGATCTCGATCCCGGCCCTGCGGAGGAGCCGGGAGAGCGCGGCAAGCGGGAGCCCGACCACGTTGAAGTAACACCCCTCCACGCGCGTGACGAACACGGCCCCGAGCCCCTGGATATCAAAGCTCCCCGCCATGTCGAGGGGGGACACCCTCCCGAAGTACCGGCTGATCTCGCGGTCGCTCATGGGCCGCATGACGACCCTCGTCTTCTCCCGCGCGGTGTAGGTTCTGCCCCGGTCGACATCGACGACCGCGATGCCGGTGTGGACCCATTGGGGGCGCCGCGAGAGGAGTTTCAGCGTCGCTCGCGCTTCGGCGAGATTTGCCGGCTTGCCGATGATTTTCCCGCCCGCCGAGACGACGGTGTCGGCCGCGATGACCACTCCCGACCGGCGCCTTCGCGCCACGTCCAGGGCTTTCCTGCGCGCGTTCGAGACGACCAGCGCGGCGCAGCCGCGGCGATGCGCACCCCCCTCTTCCACGCGGGAAACCGCCGTGCGGAAGCTGAGCCCGAGCTGCCGGAGCAGGGCCCGGCGCGCCTTCGAGCGCGAGGCAAGGATGACGGTGCGCGCGTGCGGCGGCGGAGCGGCGGACGGGTGGAGGCGATTCACGGGGGGGGGCGACCCTAGTCCTTTTCGACGGCCGGGTCGCCGACTCTGAATATCGCGAACGGCGCGCCGGAGGTTTTCGCCTTGTAAAGGGCCTGGTCTGCGAACGAGATGAGGAGGGACGCGGAGAGCGGCCGCTCGGCGTCCCGTGCCGCCACGCCCGCGGTGATGCTCGGCCGCATTGTCGGATCGCCCTTCTGGGGCGAGAACGCGGAGTTGACGGCTTTGACGATCCGCTCCGCGACCCCCTGCGCATCCATGCCGGTCTCCGGGAGGATGACCGCGAACTCGTCGCCGCCGTAGCGAAAGGGTATATCGCTCTCGCGAATGGAGTCTTTGATGAGGCTGGCGGTCTTGTTGAGGATGAAGTTGCCGTTCATGTGGCCGTAGGTGTCGTTGTAGCGCTTGAACTGGTTGATATCGCACATAAGGAGGGAGAGCGGGTGGCCGTAGCGCTTGGCGCGGCGGACCTCTTCATCGAGGCGCGTGCGGAAGTGCTGGTAGTTGTAGAGACCGGTCAGCTCGTCGGTGATCGAGGAGAGATGGAACATCCGCTGGATGCGGTTCTGCTCCTGCTGCATGAACCCCCCGAAGCCTCCCACGAGAAAATAGAGGATTATCTGCGGAAGGAGCTGCGGGTCCTTCAGCATCATACCGGACCGCTGCGCGATGGCGGCGGCGAGGGCGGCGCTCAGGACAGCGCAGCCGAGCCCCCCGGGAAGCCCGTAGTAGCTCGCCGCGAGGATGATCGGGATGATGAAAAAACTCAGGCTAAGCGTGTTTTGGGGGAGATTGAACGCGAGCACGAGCGCAAACAGCATGCTCACGATGAACAGGAACATCTTTTCCCACAACGAGCGCTGAGGAATCATCTTCCACCTCTTTCGCCAGTATACTACATAAGGGCCGCCGTATATGCAATATCGTTCGGACGCGACGGCGGGAACGCGCCGGACGGGTCAAACCGGTCCGGCTCTTTTCTACCTCAGTTGCGGGTCGATCGCGTCGCGGAGCCCGTCCCCGAGGAAGTTCATCGCGAAGAGCGTCGCCGCCATCGCCGCGCCAGGGAAAAACAGGAGCCACCAGTAGATCCTCAGCGCGTTGATCGCGGATGCGCCGTCGGCGATAAGCGTGCCCCACGAGCTCGCGGGCGGCGGCACCCCGAGCCCCAGAAAACTCAGGAACGCCTCCTGGAGCATGACCGCGGGAACCGTCAGGGTCATGTACACCACCACCGGCCCGAGCACGTTCGGCAGGAGGTGGTGGACGATGATCCGCGCGTGCCCCGCGCCGATCGCGTACCCGGCCTGGATGAACTCCTTCTCCTTGATCGAGAGGACCTGTCCCCGCACGATGCGCGCCACGGTGAGCCACTGCACCGCCCCCAGCGCGAGGAAGAGGAGCAGCACGCTCCTCCCGAAAACGGCCACGAGGATGATGACAAAGAACATGTACGGAAGCGAGTAGATGATGTCCACGACGCGCATCATGACCTCGTCGGTCTTCCCTCCCGCGTAGCCCGAGACGGCGCCGTACCCGACGCCGATCACCAGGCTCACCACCGTGGCGACGAGCCCCACCCCCAGCGACAGCCGTGCCCCGTAGAGCACCCGCGTGAGCAAGTCGCGCCCGTGGATGTCCGTCCCCATCGGGTGATGCCGCGAGGGGGGGCTGTACTGCTCCGGGGAGGTCTCGTCATACCCGCAGGGGCTCACGAGCGGCGCCGCCAGCGCGAGCGCGGCCATGACGATGACCACGATGCCTCCCGCGACCGCCATCCGGTTGGCGAGCAGCCTCCGCCAGGCCTGGCGCCAGAGGCTGCGGCCTTTCAGTGAGCTTACTGCACTCATCCCTGACTTTCTTCCTTTTTACGATACCGTATCATGAGCCGGTGAATGGGCGAAAGGGCGAGCGGGCGACTTTGGAGATTAGAGTATCGCCGGTTCGCACTGCCGCCCCCATCCTCGTGAACAGGCGCAGGGCGTTCTCGGTGGTGATCCGCGCGATCTCGCCGGGAGATACCCCCCGGAGGCGGGCCAGATCGTCCGCCACCCGCGCGACGAGCGCCGGCTCGTTCCTCTTTCCGCGCTCCCCCTCGGGGGGAAGATAGGGGCAATCCGTCTCGACGAGTATCCGCCCGATCGGCGCGGCGCGCACCGTGTCCCTGAGTCCGGCGTTAGACGGATACGTCAGCGGCCCGCCGACGGACAGGGAGTGCCCGAGCCCGACGATCGCCTCCGCGTCGTTTCCCGTTCCCGAAAAGCAGTGCACCACGCCGCGGATCCCCGCGTACCGCGCCTCGCCGAGCACCCCGATCAGGGCGGCGTAGGCATCCCGGCAATGCATGACGACCGGGAGCCCCGTCCCGAGTGCGAGGTCCAGCGTCCCGCGGAAGATCCGCTCCTGGGCTTCGCGCGGCGAGCGCCGCCGGTAATAGTCGAGCCCGGTCTCGCCGAGCGCCGCGACCCGGCCGTCGAGGGCAAGCTCAGCGATCCGATCGAGATCCCCGGGCTCAGCCTCCGCCGCGTTGTTGGGGTGTATGCCCACCGCGGCAAAGACTCCTGCGCAGCTTCGCGCGTGCCCGACGCAGGATGCGGAGCTCGCGGCGCTGTCGCCGACGTCCAGAATCGCCCCCACGCCCGCCTCCCCGGCGCGTCTCAGAACCGCGTCGAGGTCCCCGGCGAAGCGGGGATCCGTGAGGTGGGCGTGCGTGTCGATCAGCATGCGAGGGAAATCCCAAATCCCAAATCCCAAATCCCAAAAACGGGGCGCCAGTTCATCGGCGATTCACTCTTTCCTCGGGAACAGCGCCTTCACCTCTCCCAGGCGCGTGCCGGCCTCGATCAGGCCGAACCGCCCGGCCTCGTCCAGCGCTCCGGGTTTCAGCTCCGCCGGGAGTCCGAGCTGGGCCCGCATCGCCGACGCGGTCGCCGGCATGAACGGGGAGACGAGCACCGAGAGTATCCGCAGCGCCTCGCAGAGGTTGTAGACGACCCCCGCGAATCTCGCGGCGCTCCCGGGGTCCTTGCGGAGTTTCCACGGGGCGGACTCGTCGATGTAGCGGTTGCAGCGCCCCACCACCGCCCAGATCTTCTCGAGCGCCTGGCTGAAGCGCAGCGACTCCATCTCCTCGCGGAACGGCTGCGCGGCGCCGAGGAGTGCGGAGCGTAGCTCCCCGTCCGCGCCCCCCTGGTCGGGAGAGGGCGAGGGAACGGCGCCGTCGAGGTATTTCGCGACAAGGACGAGCGTGCGTTGGCAGAGGTTGCCGAGGTCGTTCGAGAGGTCCGCGCTGTACCGCACGCGGAACTTCTCCGGGGTGAACTCTCCGTCCCTGTCGAACGGCACCTCCCTGAGGAGGAAGTAGCGAAGGGCGTCGGCGCCGTATTCGTCGGCGAGTTCCACGGGATCGACCATCGTCCCGCGGGTCTTGCTCATTTTTTCTCCCCCGAGGTGCACGAAGCCGTGCCCCCAGACCGACCGGGGAAGCGGCAACCCCGCGGACATGAGCATCGCCGGCCAGATAAGGCAGTGAAACCGGGTGATGTCCTTCCCGATGATGTGGATGTCCGCCGGCCAGCGGAGGGGAAACCGCTCGGGGTCGTCGGAGAACCCCGCCCCGGAAACGTAGTTGATGAGGGCGTCGAACCATACGTAGACCGCCTGGTCCTCGTCAAACGGGCAGCGGATGCCCCATTCGATCCCGGCGCGCGAGACGCTGATGTCGTCGAGTCCCTTGGAGAGGAGGCCCACCATCTCGTTCCGGCGTATCTCCGGCCTGATGAACTCAGGGTGCTCCTCGATGTGCCGCCGGAGCGCATCCTGGTAGCGGGAGAGGGCGAAGAAGTAGTTATCCTCCTCGATCCACTCCGGTTTCTTCCCGTGCGTGGGGCAGAGCCCGTCCTCGAGATCCGAGTCCTTGAGGAACGCCTCGCAGGAGAGGCAGTACCAGCCGCGGTACTTCGCCTTGTAGATTTCCCCCTTGCGGTGGATCCGCGTGAAAAGCTCCCGGACCGTCGAGACGTGCGCGTCTTCCGTGGTCCTGATGAACCGGTCGCACGATATCCCCAGGCGGCGCCAGACCTCCAGGAACTTTGCGCTCATCTCATCGCAGTACTCCCGGGGCGGCAGGCCTTGCTCGCGCGCCTGCTTTTCCACGTTCGCGCTGTGCTCGTCGACCCCCATCAAAAAGAACGTCTCCACCCCCTTGAGCCGCATGTACCGCGCCAGGGCGTCCGCCCCGATCTTCTCGTAGGCGGTCCCCAGGTGGGGCAGTGCGTTGACGTAGTCGATCGCCGTGGTGAGGAAAAAAGTGTCCTTCATGCCTTCGGTTTTCTCCCCTTCGGCCGGCTGATGTCCTTCACCGCCACCTGGGCGATCCGGCCGTTCTCGAGCTCGACGCCCACGGACTGCTTGAGCAGGTTCACGTCTTTGACGCGCCCCTCGCCGAGGGGCGTGGTGACGACCGTCCCCTCCTTCGGCATCCCGCGCTGCAGCTCCTTGTACGCCTCGAACTCGTAGCGGAGGCAGCAGAGGAGCCGTCCGCACAGCCCGGAGATCTTGCTCGGGTTCAAGGGGAGCCGCTGCTCCTTCGCCATGCGGATATTGACCGCATCGAAATCCTTGAGGAAGGTGGCGCAGCAGAGCTGGCGGCCGCAGCAGCCGATCCCCCCCAGCATCCGGGCCTCGTCCCTGACGCCGATCTGCCGGAGCTCGATGCGGGCCTTGAAGTGCGAGGCGAGGTCGCGCACGAGCTCGCGGAAATCGACGCGGCCCTCGGCCGTGAAGTAGAAGATGATCTTCGAGCGGTCAAAGGAGTATTCGGCGTCGATCAGCTTCATCGGGAGCTTCCGCTCGGCGATCTTGGCGCCGCAGGTCTCCATCGCCGTCCGCCCCTCGCGGCAGTTCCCGGCGATGCGCTCCTCGTCGGCGGGGCTCAGGCGCCGCACGATGTTCCGGAGCGGCTGCTCCGCCTCGCTGTCGAGAATCGTCTCCGGCTCGGTCATGACGAGCCCGTAATCCTCGCCCCGGTCCGCCTCGACGATCACGTAGTCCCCCGCCGGGTAGGACTCCTCGCCGCAGTTGTAGTAGTGCACCCGGCCCGATTCCCTGAGCCGCACCTCGACGACCCTGTGCATAGAGCAAGCCCCCTGTCGGAATCAGCGAAAAACCTTACGCCTCCCGCACGGTCAATTGTACCAGCAGGTTCTCCGTCACCGCGTGGAAATCCGCGTTCATCCACAGCGCCTCGAGCGCCGCCTCGATGAGCTTCACGCGCTCCCCGATTTCCGCAGGACTCATCCCGCGTGCCGCCCGCGTGATGTCGCCGACGGGGGCCGCCCCCACGAGGAGCGCCTCGCTCCCCGAGAGATTCCACACCATCAGGTCCCGGTACCACGCGAGAAGCTGGCGGAGCATCTCTTCGTGCCTGCGCCGCATTTCCCCCTCGATGAACGCGGCCGCCTGCTTTTCGCGCTCATCGTCCTCCTCATCGCCCGTCGCCCGCCTTTCGCCCGCCGCGCCCGGGGGGTCCATGAGCCCCCGCGCCACCAGATCGGCCTCGATCGCCTCCCGCGCCTTCCGCAGGGAATCCTCGAAGATCCCCAGGGGCCCCGCGACCGCGCGCCAGTATCCCGGCTCCCCCGAGGAGAGCCGATGCGACAGCCGACGCGCCTCGTCGAGCCGCTCATCGCGGATCGCCCGCACCGCCTCGCCCATCCGCCCCTCGGTCAGGCGGCTCAGCGCCTTCGCGTCGTCGTGGTTGAGTCCGTACTCCCCGCGGAGCAACTCCCCGAGCTCCTCCTCCCGCATCGGGCCGAACCGCACCGCCCGGCAGCGGGAGAGGATGGTGGGGAGGAGAGACTCCGGGCGCGCGGTGATCAGGATGATCACCGTGTGCCCGGGGGGCTCCTCGAGCGTCTTCAGGATCGCGTTCTGTGCGGCCTCCTCCATGCAGTCCGCGTCGACGAAGATGCCGACCTTCCACTTCCCCTGGAACGGCTTGAGCGCCACCCTCCGCTGGAAATCCCGCACCGAACCGCTTTTGGGGCTGTCCGGATTCCCGATGTAGATGATCCGCGTCTTGCCCGAGGGCCTGAGCCAGAGCACGTCCGGGTGGCCGTTCTTCTCGGCCAGAAGGCACTCCCCGCAGAAGTCGCACGCGTCGCCGTTCTTCGGCGAGCGGCAGTTGAGGAGCTTGGCGAAGTTCTTCGCCGCGAGCTCCTTGCCGACGCCGTCCGGGCCATGGAAGAGATAGGCGTGTGCGATCCTCCCCTCCGCGACGCTCCTTTTCAGGAGGCCGGTCGCCTGCTCCTGCCCGCGCACCGCCGCAAGGCCCATCTCTTCTCTCCGTTGCCGCCCCTATCCCCCCGCGAGGAGGGAAGACCCTACTTTTCGAATGTCGCCTTCACTTCCTTCATAACCGCGGCGCGCACCTGTTCGATCGTCCCGGCCGCATCGATCACCTTCACTCGCTTCGGGTATTTCTTCGCGAGCGCCAGGTATCCCTCGCGCACCCGCTCGTGGAAGCCGATGTCCTCGCTCTCGAGGCGGTCGCCCTCCCCGCTCTTCGCCTCGGTCTTCTCGACCTTGAAGGCGCGCCGCAGGCCCTCCTTCACGTCGATGTCGAGGATGATCGTCAGGTCCGGCCAGACGCCGGTCGTCGCGATCCGGTTCACCTTCTCGAGCAGCTCGATGTCGAACCCGCGCCCGTACCCCTGGTAGGCGATGGTCGCGTCGGTGAAGCGCGAGCAGACGATGATCTTCCCCTCCGTGAGCGCAGGCCCGATCTTTTCGAGGACGTGCTGGGAGCGGCTCGCCGACATGAGAAGAAGCTCGGTGAGGGGCTGCATCTCCTCGTACTTCGCGCTCAGCACGAGCGCCCGTATCTCCTCCCCTATCCTGGTCCCGCCCGGCTCGCGCGTGACGATGATATCCCGCCCCTCGTCCCGCAGCGCCTTTACGAGCAGTTCGGTCTGGGTCGTCTTGCCGCACCCGTCCGGTCCCTCGATGGTGATGAAACGGCCCTTCATGTCGATCCTCCTTGCGGTTGTCATCATCGCTGAAGGGTAGCCGCGCTCCCCTTTCCCTTCTCGTCCCTGATCTCGTACCCGAGCGCCTGGACCTTCACGCGGATGCGGTCCGCGAGCACGAACTCCTTTTTCGCCCGCAGGGCGTTCCGCGTTTCGAGCAGGCGCCCGATCTCCTCGCGCGACAGAGCGTCGGCGGCGAGGCACCGCTCGAAATCCTCGCGGGAGAGCGCCTCGGCACCGGCGCGCGCCCGCACCGCATCCCGCGGGAGAAGGGCGACGCCGAGCGCCTCGCAGCAGCGCAGGATATCCGCGCCGATACCCCGGGCTCTTTCGCTCCACCCGTCGCCGCGGGCATCGAGCTCCGCGTGCAGTCGGCTCACGAGTCCGAACACGACCCCCATCGCCTCCGTGGCGTTGAAGTCCCCGTCCATCGCCGCCGCGAATTCCACGGGGCATTCATCCGCGGGCGCGACCTTTTCGCCGACCGTCTCCTCGAGTCTCGCAAGGGCTTCGCCGATCCGCCCGAGCGCCGCCGCCGCTTCCGTGAGCGCGCCCCCCGAGAAGTCGATCGGCGACCGATAGTGCCGGCTCAGAAGAAAGAACCTCACCACGCGGGCGTCGTGCGCCGCGAAAATATCCTTCAACGTGAAGAAGTTGCCCAGGGACTTCGACATCTTCGTCTTGTCCACGGTCACATGGGCGTTGTGGAGCCAGTAGCGGGCCGGGGCGCAGCCGTTCGCCCCCTCGGACTGCGCGATCTCGTTCTCGTGGTGCGGGAAGATGAGGTCGTGGCCGCCGCCGTGTATGTCGAACGAGGTCCCGAGGTATCTCGCCGACATGGCCGAGCACTCGATATGCCACCCCGGCCTCCCCGGCCCCCAGGGGCTCGGCCACTCGGGTTCTCCGGGCTTCGCGGCCTTCCAGAGGACAAAATCGAGCGGGTTTCTCTTCCGCTCGTTCACCTCGACCCGGGCACCCGCGCGCAGCTCCTCGGTGTCGCGCCCCGAGAGCTTCCCATCGCCGGCACACCTCGCGACGTCGTAATAGACGTCCCCGCCCGCCGCGTACGCGAGGCCCTTCTCCCAGAGCGACTGGATAAGGGCGATCATCTCCGGGATGTGCCCCGTGGCCAGGGGCTCCACGTCCGGGGGCCGCAGGGAAAGCCGCCCCATGTCCTCGTGGAAGGAGCGGATAAACCGCTCCGCGAGTTCCGCGCAGGACACCTTCTTTTCCTCCGCCCTCTTGATGATCTTGTCGTCGATGTCGGTGATGTTCCGCACGTACCGGACCAGGTAGCCGCGGTGCTCGATCCACCGGATGATCACGTCGAACGCCACCATCGCGCGCGCGTGGCCCACGTGGCAGTCGTCGTAGACGGTCGGGCCGCAGACATACACGCCCACGCGTCCCGGCTCGCGCGGAACGAACTCCTCGAGGCGGCGGGTGGCTGTGCTGTAGACTTTTATCACGGCGTTATCAGACATATCCTGCCCCTGTGTTCCTTCAGCACAACTCGAGCCGCTCGGCCTTGTCGACCTTTTCGAGGAGGACGACCGCCATGGCGGCGACCCCCTCCCCCCTGCCGCAGAAGCCCATTCCCTCGGTCGTGGTCGCCTTGATCCCTACGTCGTCGAGCGCGCATCCGAGGACCGCGGCGATCCTCGCGCGCATCGCGTCGACGTGGGGGGCGATCCGGGGCTTCTCCGCGACGATCATGGCGTCGATGTTGCCGATGCGGTACCCGCGCTGCGCGACGTGTTCGCCGACGTGGCGAAGGAGCTCCGCGCTCGCGATCCCCTTGTAGCGCGCGTCGGTGTCGGGGAAATGCTTGCCGATGTCGCCGAGCGCGAGCGCGCCGAGCATCGCGTCGCAGACCGCGTGCAGGAGCGCGTCCGCGTCCGAGTGCCCCTCGAGACCCCAGGCGTGCGGGATTTCGATCCCCCCGAGGACAAGCTTCCTGCCCCGCACGAAACGGTGCGCGTCGAAGCCGATTCCGATTTTCATCTCTTCTTCCGCCTCATGCCGCGTTGAGAGCACGCCTTTTCCCCCGCCTGAATTCCGTCGTCCATTTTCTTTTGGGATTCGGGATTTTGGATTCGGGATTTCAATATCCCCTCCGCTCTTTGGATGTCCCCGGGCACGGTGATCTTTATGTTGTCCCGGTGCCCCTCCACCGCCATGACCGGATGCCCGAGCCGCTCCACGAGCGACGCGTCGTCCGTCACCGTGATCCCCTTCTCCTCGACGGCGCGATACGCCTTCCTGAGGAGGTCGGCGGAGAAGACCTGCGGCGTCTGCACCGCCCGGAGCCGCTCGCGCGCGGGCGAGCGCACCACGACGCCCGCCTCGCCGATTTCCTTTATCGTATCCACGACCTTGATCCCGGGGATGGCGGCTCCCTTTTCGCGAGCGGCCTCGACCACGCGGCGGATGAGGTCCCCGGTCACGCACGGCCGGGCGGCATCGTGCACCGCGATGAATTTCGCATCGGCGGGGACAGCTTCGAGCGCCGCGGCCACCGAGTCCTGCCTCCGCGCGCCGCCCTCGACCCATGCGACGATCTTGGAATACCCCCGGAGGGGCGCGAACTCGTCCCTGAACATGGAGCGCATCCCCGGGGGCACGGCGACGACTATTCCGTCGATGAGGGGCGAGGCCTGAAAAACATCCAGTGAACGGCAGAGGAGCGGTTTCCCTCCCAGGTCGAGGAGGGCCTTGGGTTTGTCCCCCATCCTCCTCCCCATCCCTGCCGCCACGATGATTGCCACCACGTCCACGGATTTATCCCCCGGCTTGCTTCGTGTCCTGCGCGCCTTCGTGGTGAAAGGCTTTGTTCAAGCGGTTCAAACCGTAATCCGCGTTCATCCGCGGCGATCCGCGTCCAATTTCTCCGTGTGCTCCGTGCTCTCCGTGGTGAGAATGTGCGCGTTATTTTTCGTTTTTCCCTCTTTCAGCACCGCCCTGATCGCTTCCTGGACCGTGTCGCACGGGATAAGCGTCAGGCCGTGCGTGCCCCCCTCCGCCTCCGCGACCGAGCGCGGCACGAGCGCCCTCGCGAATCCGAGCTTCGCCGCCTCTTTGATCCGCCGCGCCAGGTGCCGGCAGCCGCGGAGCTCTCCCCCGAGCCCGACCTCCCCTATCGCGACAAGGTCGGCGGGCACCGCGTTCCCCGTGAGGCTCGAGGCGAGCGCGAGCGCGATCGCGAGATCGATGGCCGGCTCGTCCACGGCGAGGCCTCCCGCCACGCTCACGAAGACGTCCCGGTCGCGAAGGTTCACGCCCGCCCGCGTCTCGAGCACGGCGAGCAGCATGCACAGCCGGTTGTAGTCCACCCCGACGCTCCTCCGCTGCGGGACGCCGTAGCACCGGGCGCCGACGAGCGCCTGTATCTCCACGAGAATCGGACGCGTCCCCTCCATCGAGGGCGTCACCACGCTCCCGGCGTTTTCAGCCCGGCGCTCCTCGAGAAACAGTTTCGACGGGTCGCCGACCTCCCTCAGCCCCTCCGGCCCCATCGAGAAGATCCCCACCTCCTCCGTGGACCCGAAGCGGTTTTTCTGCGTGCGCAGCACGCGGTAGCTGTGGTACCGGTCCCCCTCGAAGTAGAGCACCGTGTCCACCATGTGCTCGAGCATCCGCGGGCCCGCGATGTCCCCGCTCTTCGTCACGTGCCCGACGACGAAAACGCTCACCCCCTCCCCCTTCGCGGCCTGCATGAGCGCGCTCGCGCATTCCCGCACCTGGTTCACGCTGCCGGGCGAGGAGGGGACATCCGGATGGTAAATGATCTGGATGGAATCGACCACCACGACCGCCGCCTTGAGCGTCCGGGCCTCCTCGATGATGGCGGTCACGTCCGGCTCGCAGAGGATGAACAGGCTCTCCGCGGAGGCCCCGACGCGCTTCGCGCGCATCCCGGTCTGCTCGAACGACTCCTCGGCGCTCACGTAGAGGACCCGGACGCCCTTCTTCGCGAGGCACGACGCGACCTGGAGCATGAGGGTGGACTTCCCGATCCCCGGCTCGCCCCCGATGAGGACGAACGAGCCGGGCACGATCCCGCCGCCCAGGAGCCCGTCGAACTCGGCCATCCCCGTCGGGAAGCGTTCGCGCGCCTGCGGAGCACCCGCGTCCCCGTCGAGCGGCCTTGCGGCCCGGCGCGGCGCCGCGGCCCGGCGCGGCGCCTTTGCCCGGGGGAGCTCCTCCTCAAGCGTGTTCCACGCGTCGCAGCCGGGGCATTTCCCGAGCCACCGCGTCGACTCGCGCCCGCAGGCGCTGCACACGAAGACCGGCTTTGTCCTGGCTTCTTTCACGTCTCCGTCCTGCAGGTCCTATAGGGCCTATAAGACCTATAGGATGGGCACGGCGTCCCGCGTCATTCTCCCCCCAGCCCCGGATAGATCAGCTCCTTCCCGTCCGAGCTGATCTCGACGGAGGCCCCGCGTTTCACCCTTCCGCGCAGGATCTCCTCCGCGAGCCGGTCCTCGATGCTTCGCTCGATCGCCCTTCTGAGCGGCCGCGCCCCGAACTGCGGATCGTATCCCTTTTCGATCAAAAAGTCCCGTGCCCGATCGTCGAGCGTGATGGACACGCCCTGGTTTTTCAGCCGTTCCTCGACCTTGCGCGTCTCGATCGCCACGATTTTCCCGAGATCGCCGCGGCTGAGCGCCCTGAAGACGATGGTGTCGTCCAGTCGATTCAAAAACTCGGGCTTGAAGGACTTCTTTACCTCGCCCATGATCTTGTCCTTCATCCCCTGGTAATCCGCCGCCTCTCCCCCCGCGCCGAACCCCACGGTGGTTCCCTTCCTCAGGAGATCGGCGCCCACGTTTGAGGTCATGATGACGACGGTGTTCCTGAAGTTGACCGTGCGCCCGAGGCTGTCCGTGAGCTTTCCCTCCTCGAGGATCTGGAGCAGGACGTGCATCACGTCGGGGTGCGCCTTCTCGATCTCGTCGAAGAGCACGATGCAGTACGGCCTGCGGCGCACCTGCTCCGTGAGCTGTCCGCCCTCCTCGTAGCCGACGTACCCGGGGGGGGACCCGGTGAGCCGCGATGCCGAGAACTTCTCCGCGTACTCGGACATGTCGAGCTGGATGAGCGTGTCCTCGTCCCCGAACATGAACTCCGCCATCGCGCGCGCGAGAAGGGTCTTTCCCACTCCGGTGGGCCCGAGGAAGACGAACGAGCCGATCGGGCGCCGCGGGTCCTTCAGGTGCGCGCGGGACCGCCTGAGCGCCCGGGAGATGATCCCCACCCCCTCGTCCTGCCCCACGACGGTTTTTCCCAGTTCCTCCTCCATCCGGAGGAGCTTCTCGGTCTCCGCCTCCTCGAGGCGCGAGAGCGGTATCCCGGTCCACTTCGAAACGATCGAGGCGATATCCTCCTCCGAGACGGTCACCACCCTGTCGACCTGCTCCTTCCGCCACATGTCCACGGTCGCCTGGAGGCCCGCGCGATTCCTCTTCTCGTTGTCCCGGAGGCTCGCCGCCTTCTCGAAGTCCTGCTCCCGGATCGCGTCCTCCTTCTGCCGGCGCATCACCTCGATCTCATCCTCGAGCGACTTTATCTCCCGGGGCCGGGTCATCACGGAGATCCTCGCCTTCGCGCCGGACTCGTCGATAAGATCTATGGCCTTGTCCGGAAGGAACCGCCCGGTCACGTAGCGATCGGACAGCTCGGCGGAGGCCCGCAGCGCCTCCTCCGTGTACCTGACCCTGTGGTGCTCCTCGTACTTGTGCCGTAGCCCGTTCAGAATTTCGATGGTCTGGGCAACGGTGGGCGGCTCGACGATGATCGTCTGGAACCGCCTCTCGAGGGCGGCGTCCTTCTCGATGTACTTCCGGTACTCGTTCATGGTGGTCGCCCCGACGCACTGGAGCTCCCCGCGGGAGAGCGCGGGTTTGAGGATGTTCGAGGCGTCGATCGCCCCCTCGGCCGCGCCGGCCCCCACGATGGTGTGGAGCTCGTCGATGAAGAGAACGACGTTCCCCGCCTTCCGTATCTCCTCCATCACCGCCTTGATGCGCTCCTCGAACTGCCCGCGATACTTTGTCCCGGCGACCATCAAGGCGAGGTCCAGCGTGATGAGCTCCCGATCCCTGAGGATCTCGGGCACGTCCCCCGAAACGATCCGCTGCGCGAGCCCCTCCACGATCGCCGTCTTCCCGACGCCCGCCTCGCCGAGCAGCACCGGGTTGTTCTTTCTCCTGCGGCAGAGCACCTGTATGACGCGCTCGATCTCCATGGCCCGGCCGATGATCGGGTCGAGCGTGCCGGTGCGGGCGAGTTCGGTGAGGTTCCTGCCGAAGGCCTTCAGGGCGGGAAACTTCGTCCGCGTAGCGGGCTGGGGCTGCCGCGGCTGCTCCCCCCCGGGGGCGCCCTCCTCCTCCTCCCCGGGCTGCTGCCCCATGGTGGACTGGAGCTCCCGCAGGACGTCCTGGCGCGTCTTCTCGACGTCCACGTTCAGGGTGCGAAGTATCTTCGCCGCCACGCCCTCGCCCTCCTGGAGAAGGCCGAGAAGGAGGTGCTCGGTGCCGATATAGGTATGGTTGAGGTTCCGCGCCTCTTCGACCGCGAGCTCGATGACCTTCTTGGCGCGCGCGGTGAGGGGGATATCCCCGATCACCTTGGTCTCCGGCCCCGTCCCCACCGCCTTTTCGACCTCCACGCGTATGGTTTCGAAGTCGAGCCCTTGCCCCCTCAGGACGTTCACCGCGACGCCCTGCCCGAGGCGTATAAGGCCGAGCAGGAGGTGCTCGGTGCCGATGTAGTTGTGGTTGAAGCGGTCGGCTTCCTTGCGCGCGAGTATGATCACCCGCCGCGCCCTGTCCGTGAATCTGTCGAACATTTTCTACTCCTCTTTGGGATTTGGGATTTGGGATTTGGGATTTTGACGGCCCTCCCCCAGTCTGCTCCGCACGAGGTCGGCCCTGAAGATATCCCGCTCCTCGGGCTTCAGTTCCTTTCCGGCGAGCTTCTGCAGGTGGGCGGGCTGGGTGACGATGAAGAGCTCGTTGATCGTCCCGAGGTCGAGGCCGATCAGGTGGAAGTCGAGGCCGAGCTTCAGTGCCGACAGGAGCTCGATCGTCTCCTTCGAGGTGATGATGCGGGCGCCGGTGAGCAGCCCGTGGGCCCGGTAGACGCGGTCTTCGAGCGCCTTCAGGCTCCTCTTGAAGAGCGCCTGCTGGGCCTTCTTCTCGTGCTCGACGATCTGGCGTATCACCTTCCCGAGGTTGTCGACGATGTCCTCCTCCGACATGCCGAGGGTGACCTGGTTCGAGATCTGGAACAGGTTCCCGGACGCCTCCGTCCCCTCCCCGTACAGGCCCCGCACCGCCAGCCCGAGCTTCGCGATCGCCTGGAGGACCTGGTTGATCTGGTTGGCGATGACCAGCCCGGGCAGATGCATCATGACGGAGGCCCGCAAGCCCGTGCCGACGTTCGTCGGGCACGAGGTGAGGTAACCGACCGTGGGGAGAAACGCGTACTCGAGCTGCTCTTCCAGCTCATCGTCAAGTTCGCTGATCTCCTCGATGGCCCTGCCGAGCTGGAAGCCGGAGCGAAGGGTCTGGATGCGCAAGTGATCCTCCTCGTTCACCATGATGCTCAGGATCTCCTGGTCGCCGACCACGAGCGCGCTCCCCTCGTCGCCCCGGGCGTGCTCCCGGCTGCTCAGGTGCCGCTCGACCAGGAACTGCCTGTCGAGCTCCCCGATCTCGTCGAGGCGGACCGTGAGAGAGCCCTGCATGAGGCGGCTGCCCTCGATGGCCTTCCCGACGCTGTCCCGCACCCGGATGCGGGTCTGCGCGTCGGCCCGCCCGGGGAAGGTGAAGCCGCGCAGGTTCCGCGCGAACCGGACGCGGCTGCTCACGACTATCCTGGCGTCCGGCCCCTCGCCCTTGAGCCACTCGGCGTCCCGCTTCAGCAATATCTCGATGCCCATATCTAAGCCCCAGGAAGAGAGACAGCTCTTACGTTCACCACAGCTACACACCGGTTGCCGCAGCCTGCGTTCATCTGTGCCACACGCCAGCGCGTATACCCCCGCGCCCCCTGTGACCTCTGTGACCTCTGTGACCTCTGTGACCTCTGTGGCAAGGGGATAGTGATCCGCGCGGACCCGCGGCCAGACAATTATCCGCGGGTCCTTGCGTTCTTCTCTTTTTTCGCGGCGCGCTCCCTCGCCCGTGCATTCTTCTTCAAATCCTGTATCCGGTCCCTGATCCCGGCGGCCTTCTCGAACTCCTCCTTCTCCACCGCCGCGCACAGCCCGGACTCGAGCTCCCTCAGCAGACAGAGCTCGTCGGCCTCTCCCTTCGCGTGGGAGGGGACCTTGCCGGTGTGGCTCGTGCTCTTGTGTATCGTCTCGAGGAGCCCCCTGAGACCCTTTTCGAACGCCGAGTAGCATCCGTCGCAGCCCAGCCGCCCTGTCTTCCTGAAATCGCCGTAGGTCAGGCCGCACGAGGGGCAGGTCTTCCCGGCGTCCTCCTCGGCCCTCGCCCCCACATCTGCGAGGCCGGAGAGGAGATCGGCAATCGTGAACGGCGCATGAACGCTGACGCCCTTTTTCTTCGCGCAGTCCTCGCACAGGTTCATCTTCAGGACTTTCTTGTTCACCACCTCGGTGTAGCTTACCGTGGAGGGGTTCTTCTTGCACATTTCGCAATTCATGGGGATCCGGGCTCCTGATGCCGTGAAGGCTGACAGTATATCACATCGGGGACGGGGGGAGGGAAGAGCCGGGGAATCGGGGAGCCGGGGAAGGGGGGAGCTTTAAGGCTTTGATTTTTCCCCGGATCTCCGGATCCCCCCCTCTCCGGCTCAGGGATCTTCCCTCCATGATTCAGATCGGGAATCCTTCCTTGCGCACCAGCTCGTGAAAATCCGCCATCAGGCGCTTCGTCATCGGGCCGGGCTTTCCGTTGCCGATGACACGGCCATCGACCTTGACGACGGGAATGATCTCCGCGGCGGTGCCGGTGAGGAAACACTCGTCGGCGTTGAAAATGTCGTGCCGGGTGAGCACGGTCTCCCTGACCTCGATCCCGTTCCGCGCGGCGAGGGCGATGATCTCGTCGCGGGTGATCCCCTCGAGGACCCCCATGTAGAGGGCCGGGGTGAGGAGCATGCCCTTGCTGGCGATGAAGAGATTGTCGCCGGTGCACTCGGCGACATAGCCGTACGTGTTCAGCATGATCGCCTCGTGGACGCCCGCGTTGATCGCCTCGATCTTGGCCATGATGTTGTTCAGGTAATTCAGGGACTTTATCCGCGGGTTGACCGCCTCGCCGAGATTCCGCTGGGTGGGGACCGTGACGACTCCCAATCCATTCTGGTAGAATGCCTTAGGATAGAGAACAATCTTGTCCGCGATGATGACGATCTGCGGTGTCTCGCAGTTGAACGGGTTCAGGCCAAGCGCGCCGACTCCGCGCGTGACGACGAGCCGGATATAGGCATCTTTCAGGCCGTTTTCCCTGACGGTCGCCGCGACGGCCTCGACCATCTCCTCCCGGGTCATCGGCATGGTGAGCATGATCGTGTGCGCGCTCTTGAAGAGCCTGTCGACGTGCTCCTGGAGCCTGAATATCCTGCCCTGGTAGGCGCGGATCCCCTCGAAGACACCGTCCCCGTAGAGAAAACCGTGGTCGTAGACGGAGATCTTGGCCTCCGACTTGGAGTAGAATTTTCCGTTGATGTAAATCTTCATCTGTTCTCTCCGGTGGAAAAGGCGCGCGCGAACAGCACCACAATAGCCGAAATCTCTTTTCGGTGTCAACAGCCTAATCGGAAGACTACGGGAGACCATCCCCCGGATTTGAAAAGGCCTTTTCTGGTTTCCCCAGTGATCCCCCGTGCTCTCCGCGGTGAGAACTTGACTTTTAACTTTCAACCGACGCAAGCACGCCGTCACGCATCCTCATCCGCCGGTGCGCCCCCCGCGCGAGCTCGTCGTCGTGCGTCACGATCACGAACGCCTGCCCCTCCCGCCGGTTCAGCTCGGTGATCAGGGCGTGAAGCTCGGCGCTCGTCCGCATATCGAGGTTTCCGCTCGGCTCGTCCGCCAGGACGAGGCGCGGGCGGTTCATCAGGGCCCTGGCGATCGCCACCCGCTGCTGCTCGCCGCCCGAGAGCTCTCCGGGCTTGTGGGACGCGCGGTCCTTCAGTCCGACCGACTCCAGCAGCCCCGCGGCGCGCGACCGCGATTCCCCGTCGCTCCTGAACTTCCCCCTCCCGTAGACCAGGGCCGGCATGAAAACGTTCTCTATCGCCGTGAACTCGGGGAGGAGGTGGTAGAACTGGAACACGAACCCGATGTTCCCGTTGCGGACCCTTGACCGCGCGTTCTCCGAGAGCCGGAACAGGTCCTGCCCGTCGAGGAGTACGCTCCCGGAATCCGGCCGGTCGAGGGTGCCCATGATGTGCAGGAGGGTGCTCTTCCCGACCCCCGACGGCCCGACGATCGAGAGCATCTCGCCCGGGGCGACCGAGAGGTCGATGTCCCGGAGCACCTCGATCCGGGTCGTCCCGCTCAGGTAGGTCTTGCAGACGCCGCGGACCTCGAAGAACGGCGCGTTCGTCTCACTCATAGCGCAGCGCCTCCACGGGATCGAGCCTCGACGCCTTCCATGCCGGATAGAGCGCCGCGATCGTGCTCAGGGCGAGCGCGACGGCGGCGGTCATGGCGATGCGCGTCCAGGAGAGATCGGCCGGGATCCGGTCCAGATAGTAGATGTCGCTCCGGAAAAGCTGGAAGCCGGTGAGCCAGCCGACTAAGTCCGCGATCGGGTTGATATACTCGGCGAAGAGCCAGCCCGCGACCGTGCCGATGAGGGCGCCGGTGGTGCCGATGATCGCCCCCTCCGCCGTGAAAATGGCCATGATGCTCAGCGGCCTGACCCCGATCGCCTTGAGGATGCCGATATCCTTCGTCTTCTCCATGACCACCATGATCAGGGTGCTCGCGATGTTCAGGGCCGCGACCAGCACGATGAGCGCCACGATGATGAACATGACCTTCTTCTCCATGTTGACCGCGGCGAAGAGGCCCGGGTTCTTCTCCTTCCAGCTTGTCACCACGTACGGGAACGGGAACTTCGCCTTGAGTTCCGCCTTGACGCGGTCGGTGAGATCGAGGTCCCTGATCCGGACGCTCACGCCGTGGACTCCGCCGGCAAACCGGAACAGCTTCTGGGCGGTGTCGAGGTCTGCGTAGATGAGCGAGGAGTCGTACTCATACATCCCGGAGTCGAAGATGCCGGCGATCACCCGGTCGAGGACCACCGGCACCGGGCCTGCGGGGGTGTCCATCTCCACCGGGGAGACGAGCTTCACCCCGTCGCCGACGTCGAGCCCCATGTCCTTCGCGAGCTCCTCGCCCACCAGGATGCCGGGGCCGCCGGCGAGGAGGGTTCCCTGGGCGATGAATTTCTTGAGCGAGGTGGTCCTCCCCTCACCCGCGGGCTCGATCCCCCGCACCACGACGCCGCGCGCCTGCCGCGGCGCCCGGACGATCACCTGCCCGAGGATGTAGGGGCTCGCCGCCACGACGTTGGGGACGAGTTCCGCCTTTTTGACCACGTCCTGCCAGCCGTGCATCACGCTCCGCTCCTGGATGTTCAGCTCCGAGTAGACGCCGATCACCTTCTCCTTCATGTCCCGCTCGAAGCCGCTCATCACCGCGAGCACCACGATGAGCGCCATCACGCCCAGGGCGACCCCCGCCACCGAGATGAAGGAGATGAAGGAGATGAAGCGGTGCTTGCGCTTCGCCTTGAGGTAGCGGAGACTGACGAACATCTCGAACGGCATTCTCACGATGCCCTCACTCATCCTTCCGGGGGATGGCGTTCGTGCGGATGTCAGGCGTCTTTGCCTCCGGCTTCAGCTGGGGGAAGAGGATCACGTCCCGGATCGACTCGGCCCCCGTGAAGAGCATCACCAGCCGGTCGACGCCGATCCCGAGCCCCCCCGCCGGGGGCATCCCGTATTCGAGCGCCCTGATGAAGTCCTCGTCCATCCGGTGCGCCTCCTCGTCCCCGCGGCCCCTCGCGGCGAGCTGCGCCTCGAACCGCTCCCGCTGGTCCAGGGGGTCGTTCAGCTCCGAGAAGGCGTTCCCGACCTCGATGCCGCCGATGTACGGCTGGAACCGCTCGGCAAGGAGCGGGTTGTCCGCCTTCTTCCTGGCGAGCGGGGAGAGGGCGACGGGATGGTCGATGAGAAAGGTCGGCGCGATGAGCGTGGGCACCACGAAGCTCTTCACCGCCTCGTCCACGATCTTGGCGTACGTCTTCGGCCCCTCGATCGCGAGATTCAGCCGCGCCGCGGCCGCGGCCGCGGAGGCCTCGCCCTTCTCGGGAGAAAGATCCTCTCCGGTGCGCTCGCGGATCGCTTCGAGGAGCGGCACCCTGGGCCACGGCGGCGCGAGGGATATCTCCTTCCCGCGATACTGCAGGGTGCGCGCCCCCAGCACCGAATCGGCGAGAGAGACCGTCATCTCCTCGACGAGCGCCATGATATCCCGGTAATCCGCGAATGCCTGGTAGAGCTCGAGCATCGTGAACTCGGGATTGTGCCGCGTCGAGATGCCCTCGTTGCGGAAATTGCGGTTGAGCTCGTAGATCTTCTCGAACCCGCCCACGAGCAGCCGCTTCAGGTACAGCTCCGGCGCCACGCGGAGGTACAGGTCGGTGTCAAGGGCGCGGTGGTGCGTCACGAACGGCCGTGCCGCGGCGCCCCCGGGAAGCGGCTGCATCATCGGGGTCTCCACCTCGAGAAAGCCGCGCGCGTCGAGGAACGCCCTGATGCCCCGGACGATGCGGCTCCGGACCATGAAGATGCGCATCGACTCCTCGTTCGCCATCAGGTCGAGGTACCGCTGCCGGTAGCGCGTTTCCACGTCGGCGAGGGTGTACCAGTGCTTCCCTTCCTTGGTCTTGCCGAGCGGGGGCTCGCGGAGCGCCTTCGAGAGGACCGCGATCTCCTTCACCTCGAGCGTCTTTTCGCCCGTGCGGGTGACGAAGAACGATCCGCGGACGCCGATGATGTCGCCGAGATCGAGCAGAGCCACCAGGTCGAAGGCGTCCCCGGGGAGTGTGTCCTTCTTGAGGTAGAGCTGGATCCGACCGGTCCCGTCCCGCAGGTCCGCGAAGACCGCCTTGCCGTGCCCCCTGAGCGAGGTGATCCTTCCCGCGAGGCGCGTCTCCTTCCCTTCGGAGAATTGCGCCACAGCGAACCCGATGGGCTGCCGCGAGGGGAACCCCTCCCGATAGACCCCGGCGCCCTTCTCGAGAAGGCGCGCGAGCTTCTCGAGGCGCTGCCCGTACAGATCCTCGGTTTCCATGCGTGCGTTACCTCTGTTGCGCAATCACCTTCGCGATGAAAAAGGCGCACAGGCGTTTCCCGCGCCCGCGCGCCTTTGTTCACATCCGTTCGGGCCCCGGGAACTCCTTCACGGCGCCTGGCCGGGCCGCTCGGCCGGGGGCGGGGCGGGCTGTTCCACGATGGGCTGCCCCGCGGCGGGCTGAGTCCCGGGCCCCGCCTGGTCCGGCTGCTCGACCCACGGGTTGTACTGGGGCTCCATCAACCCGTTCCAGCCCGACCGCGGGCAGGGCGCGGGGAAGGTGGCGATGTCGAGGGCGCCGGAGACGAGACGGCAGGGCAGCATCAGGGCCCCCTTGCCGAGCCCCATCGGCCCTCCCGCGATGATCCCCTTCTCCTTCGCCGTCGCGTAGGTCTGGTACGGGATCTCCAGCCAGCATCCGAGCGCGTTCGAGAACCCCCTGTCAATCTTGAGGGAGATGTTGTCGAGATACGTCGCGGATGCCGTCCCGCAGACGAACGTGCATAGCATGATCGCCGCGATACACCGTCCCCTGTTCATCGGATCCTCCATTCGGCTTCCCCCTGCGTGGCGTCGCTGATTGTAACGCACCACACTTCCGCCGGGCAAACGATATTTGCCCCGGGCCGTCATCTCCTTCCATTCGCACACGCCCTCACGCTGATACGCCCACACGCCGATACGGCTATTCCCCCTTCCCCCCGCCCCTGAGAAATGCCTCGATGAACGGCTGAATCTCCCCGTCCATCACGGCCTGGACGTTCCCCGACTCGTGCTTTGTCCGGTGGTCCTTGACCATCTGGTACGGCTGGAAGACGTAGGAGCGGATCTGGCTTCCCCATGCGATATCCTGCTTCTCGCCGCGCTCCTTCGCCATTTCCTCGTCCTTGATCCGGCGGTAGTGCTCGGCGACGCGGGCGATGAGGACGCGCATCGCGGTCACCCGGTTCTTGTACTGCGAGCGCTCGTTCTGGCACTGCACCACGATCCCGGTGGGGATGTGCGTCATGCGCACCGCGGAGTCGGTCTTGTTGACGTGCTGGCCGCCGGCCCCGTGCGCCCGGAAGGTGTCGACCCTGAGGTCGTCGTCCTTGATCTCGACCTCCAGCTCGCCCTCCACCTCCGGCACCACGTCCGCGGAGGCAAAGGAGGTGTGCCGGCGCTTGGCCGAGTCGAACGGAGAGATCCTCACGAGCCGGTGCACCCCCTGCTCCGCCTTGAGGTACCCGTAGGCGTAGTCGCCCTTGACCGAGAGCGTGACGCTGCGGAACCCCGCCTCTTCGCCCGGGGCCATGTCAAGGACCTCCGCCGCGTATCCGCGTCCCTCCGCCCATCGCCGGTACATTCTTAGAAGCATAGTGACCCAGTCGCAGGCCTCGGTGCCCCCCGCCCCGGCGTGTATCATCATGATCGCGCCGGACCGGTCGCGGGGGTCTCCAAGCATCGACCTGAGCTCGAGATCGCGGTACTCGCCCTCGACCTTCTCGAGGTCCTTCGCGAGGTCGGGCGCGGACCCCTCGTCCCCCTCCGCCCTGACGAGTTCGAAGAAGACGCCGAGGTCCTCGGCGTCCCTCTTCAGCTTCTCCCAGGATTCGACGGCCTCCCTGATCCTCGAGAGCAGTTCGGTGACGGTCCGGGCCCCCGCCTGGTCGTTCCAGAAGTCCGGCCTGCCTATCTTCCCCTCGAGCTCGAACATCTCCTTCCGCTTTGCAGCGAGGTCAAAGATAGTCTCCGAGTTTTTGCAGCCCCTCCATGAGCTTCCTGTGCCGTTCCGTCAGTTCGTCGAGCATGGTACCCTCCGCGGTGCGCCCATTATATCACGTGCGGCCCTTCACGCCCCGGCGATCCCCCCGCGGCACGAAGCCGAGGGCGAACAAGACCACCGAGAGCGCCGCGCACGAGACTGAAAATACATTCCCGTGCCGCGTGTAGAAGGTGCTCGTGTGCGTGAGCCGCACGTCCCTGACCGCCGTCCCCTCGACGTAGAGATCCTCGCCCGCCGCGTTTCTCAGCACCCCGTAGACCCTCCCGAACGGGTCGATGTAGCACGAGACCCCGGTGTTCGTGGCCCGGACCATGCTCACGCAGTTCTCCACGCAGCGGAAGACCGCGTGCGCCGCCTGCTGGTACGGCTGGCTCGTCCTCCCGAACCAGGCGTCGTTCGTGACGTTTACGAGGAACCGCGCGCCCCGCTTCACGAAGTTCCGCGCCAGGTCGGGGAGCACGTCCTCGAAGCAGATGAGCGCGGAGAAGTCCCCCTGCGCGAGCGGGAAGACGGTGAACTCGCTCCCCGGAGTGAAATCCTCCTCAAAAGGCACGACATATTTCAGGAACGGGAAGATCGTCTTGCAGGGGATGATCTCTCCGAAGAGGACGAGGTGGATCTTGTCGTAGCGTCCGACCGGATCCCCGCCCGCGTCGACCAGAAAGACGCAGTTGTAGTAGTTCGGGTTGTCGAGGTCGGAGACGTGGACGCTCCCGAGGAGAAGCGGCGTCCGCATCTCCCGCTGGAGCTCCGCGGTCGTGCCGCGGACGAGCGGGTCGTACCAGTAGTAACCGGGCACCGATGTTTCCGGCCACACCACCAGGTCGGGCTTCGCCTCCTTCACCCGGCGCGTAAGGCGATGGAACTTCCCGATAATCTCCCGCGTGAACCCCTCCCCGAACTTCTCCTCCTGGGGCACGTTCCCCTGCACAATCGCCACCCGGAGGGAGCCGCCGAGGGCCGCCCCATCGCGCATCCACCACTCGCTGTACACGAGCGCGCCGGCGACGGCGATCGCGGCGCCGAGGGCCGGCACGACGCGCCCCATGCCCCTCCCCGCCGCGCACTCGTAGAGGGCGGCGTTCACAAGCACCACCAGGAACGACACTCCGTAGACGCCCGTGATGGAGGCGAACTGGATGAGCGGTATCGCCCGGTGCTGCGTCGCCCCCATCACATCCCACGGGAAGCCCGTGAACGCATAGGTCCGCCCGTACTCGAGCGCGGTCCAGACGACCGGGGCGACGAGCCACCACGGCGCAGGGACCCTGCGCCGTGCGAAGTTCATGAGTATCCCGAAGAGGGGGAAGTAGAACGCGAGGTAAAGCGTCAAGACGAGAAAGCCGGCGACCGTGACGTTGTTCAGCCAGTAGAGAAGGCTCCAGTAGAAGGCGGCGCCCCCGACGTAGCCGATCCCCAACGTTTCCCTCCAGCCCCTCCCCTCGACCGCGATGAAGAACGGGATGAGCCCCGCCCAGGCAAGGCAGTTCCAGTCCGTGCTTGGAAAGGACACGGCAAGCAGGAGACCGGAGAAGATGGAGAGAAGATAGGGATACATGAAACTCCCGGTGATGAACCGATCAGTGCGTGCCGACCCCGCAGCACTTCTTGTGTTTCTTCCCGCTCCCGCAGGGGCACGGCTCGTTCGGGCTTACCTTGCGCTCCTGCCTGACGAACGGCTTTTTCGCGGGCCTCGGCTCATCGTCCTCCCCGCTCGAGTACGACACCTCGGGCCGCGTCGCGATGCCCGCGAGCGCCGGCTCGGGCTCCTCCTCCGCGGCCATCCGGAAGGCGCTGACCTCCCTGTGGACATACGTCTGCTGCGCGGGCTCCGCCATGATCTGCCGGATCGTCTGGGGAGAAAAGGTGGTGCGGAATATGCCGCCCACGATCCCCTCCTTGACGGTCTCCATCATCTCGGAGAACATGTCGAATCCTTCCTTCTTGTACTCGACGAGCGGGTCTTTCTGCCCGTACGCCCTGAGGAAGATCCCCTCGCGAAGGGCGTCCATGTTGTAGAGGTGCTCCTTCCAGAGGCGGTCCACGACGGAGAGCATCAGAAGGCGCGAGAGCCGCTGCATCCCCGGCTCGCCCTCCTCGCCGCCGGCGTCCCGGGCCATCCGGCGCGCGGCATCGTCCTCGAAGCCGGCCTTCCGCGCGTACGCGTCGGCGATGCGGGCGCTCACCGCCTCTCCGATCTTCTCGGGGGTCGCGTCGTCCGTGTCGAGGTCCGCGGGCTTGAGCTGGTCGTGAAG
>JBAXOY010000024.1:0-29874 GCA_037133055.1 Chlamydiota bacterium | reverse complement strand
AGAGAAAAAGCAGCTAAAAATTAAGCGGTGTTTTGGACGCAGATGAACGCAGATTACAGCGGAACATTCTTTTTTCTTTTAACAGAAACCAGAAACGGCAGTCTGTATCTGCGTTCATCCTGACGATCCGCGTTCATCTGCGTGCCGACTTCAAAGCGTTAAAGAATTTCGGAATAGCAGGCGCGTGAGGTGCATTCGATGGCGAAGATTCTGGTGGTCGACGACGAGCAGAGCATCCTCGATGTAATTCAGGCCGGCCTGGCGCGCGAGGGGTACGAGGTGCTGATCACCCGGCAGGCCGAGGAGGCGGTCCGCATCATCCGCGAGGAAGAGGTGGACGCCGTCATCACCGACCTCAAGATGTCGCCGGTCGACGGCATCGATGTCCTGACGGAGGCGAAGAACCGCGACCGGGATATCGTGGTGATCATGATCACGGCCTTCGGCTCGGTCGAGACGGCTGTCGAGGCGATGAAGAAAGGGGCCTACGACTATCTCATCAAGCCGTTCCACATGGAAGAGGTCCGGCTGACGCTCAGGCGCGCCCTCGCGCACCGGAATCTCATGCGCGAGAACGTCACCCTGAAGCGCGAACTCGCGGAGATCTACCGCTTCGACAACATCGTGGGGTCGAGCGAGCCGATCCAGAAGATGTTCCGCACGATGGAGAAGGTGGCGGTCACCGACAGCACCGTCCTCATCTACGGCGAGAGCGGGACGGGGAAAGAGCTTGTCGCCCGCGCCCTCCACTTCAACAGCTCCCGGCGCGACAAGCCGTTCGTGGCGGTGAGCTGCGGAGCGATTCCGGAGTCGCTCCTCGAATCGGAGCTCTTCGGGCACGTGAAGGGGTCGTTCACCGGGGCGATCGCCAACAAGGACGGCCTCTTCAAGGCCGCGGACGGCGGCACCATCTTCCTCGATGAGGTCGACACGACGAGCCCTGCGATCCAGGCGAGCCTCCTGCGCGTCCTCCAGGAGCGCGAGGTCAAGCCCGTGGGCGCGACGAAAAACCTCAAGGTGGACGTCAGGGTGATCGCGGCCTCGAACGAGCGCCTGGAAGAGATGATCACCCGGGGGACGTTTCGCGAGGACCTCTACTACCGCCTGAGCGTGATCCCGATCGATCTCCCTCCTCTCCGTGAGCGGCGGGAGGACATTCCCCTGCTGGTCGAGCATTTCATGCGCAAGGCCCTGGCAAAGCGGGAGGGGGGGGTCGACATGAAGATGAGCACCGAGGTGTTGAACCTCCTCATGAGCTACGACTGGCCCGGGAACGTGCGGGAACTCGAGAACGTGATCGAGCGCATCATCGCCCTGAGCGACGGGGGCCTCGTGATGCAGGAGCATCTGCCGGAGAAGATCCTGATGACCGATGAGGCCCTCGAGATCAGCCAGACCAAGAACCTCAAGGAGTTCGTCCAGGAGAAGGAGCGCGCGCACATCCGGAAGGTGCTCAAGGAGACGAACGGCGACAAGAGGGCCGCCGCGAAGCTGATGGGCATCGACCTGGCCACGCTGTACCGGAAGATGGACCGGTCTCGGGCGACTTGATCAGAGCATCCATTAGGCTATCGTGGCCGGAACACGATTGGAGGGCGACGGGCCCTCGTCGCCTCTTGATTTCAACCGCGAATGCACGCCAATAGACGCGAATAACTCTTCAATCAATTCGCGTTCATTAGCGTCCATTAGCGGTTCCTCTTCTTTCACCGCTTTGCCGGGGGGGATTTATCCAGCTTCTCCAGGTTCAGTCGTGCGCGCGTGTTCCCCGGGTCTATCACGAGCGCCTTTTCCCAGAGCTCCCGCGCGCGCCGTGTATCCCCCTTTTGGGCACACAGCGTCCCCGCGTTGAGGTACACGTCGGCGTCGGCAGGCCCGATCTCCATCGCCCGTGTGTAAAGCCGAAGGGCCACATCTGTCCTCCCGAGCGCGTCGTATGACACGGCCAGGTTGCGGGCCGCCGTGAGCGAGTCGGGTTTGAGCGAGAGGGCCCTGCGGTAACACTCGGCCGCGCCCTGCGCGTCGCCGCCCGCAAACAGCACCGCGCCCTTCTCCACCCACGCGTCGGGGTCGCGGGGGACGATGGCGCGTGCGAGATCGAGCTCCCGCACGGCTTCCTTCCTGCGCCCCAATTTTCCGAGAAGTCGCCCCTCCTGGACCTGGAACGCCTGGCGCGCGTAGGTGCGTCGCGCCTCGCGTATTTCGTCGAGCGCGTCTCCGTACTCCGCGCGCGCGGAGAGGCAAAGCCCCCGGAAGAACCGCGCGCGCCCGTGGTGGGGTTGCCACCACGCCGCCAGTGTGAACTCATCATACGCCCGTGTGGTCTCGCCGTACTGGAAGAGATTGAAGCCCCGCGCGTAGTGAATCTCCGCGAGAAGGGAAAAGAGGATGAAGCCGAGGGAGATGAGCGCGACGGGCGCCAGCGCGACGCCGGCGACGATCCGCCCGATGGGGCCCTTTATTCGAAAAATGAGCGGGGACACGGCGCCTGCCCCAAGTGAGCCGGAGAGCGCGAAGAAGACCGCCGCGGGGGCCCATAGCCGGAACGGGAAGCCGACCATCGCGTCCGCGAGCATCGAGACGCAGCCCGCGTATGCGCCCGCGCGGATCCAGCCGATATCCAATGCTTGGGATTTTGGATTTGGGATTTGGGATTTGCCCGCCTTCATTGCGGGCTGAGATTCGATATCCAATGCTTGGGATTTGGGATTTGGGATTTGGGACTTGATCTGCTCTTTCCTCAGCGGCCGCACCATTGCCAGGAGCACCCAGAGGAAGAGCGCGAGGCCCACGGCCCCGGTCTCGATCAGGATCTCGAGGTAGTCGTTGTGCGCAAAATCTATCCCGCCCTCGGCGAGTGAAATGGCTCCGGCGTGGCCCGTCTCGCTGAGGAATTCGGCCTGGTGTGGAAGATAGAGGAGCTTGAACGAGCCTGCCCCGGAGCCCAGGAGAGGCCGCTCGGCGGCCATGCGGAGCCCGATTTCCCACACCATCATGCGCCAACCGGCGCCGCCGCGCGGCGCGCCCGACAGCTCGGAAAGTTTCCTGATCGCCACGGTGTCATAGCGGTTGATCGGGGAGGGGAGGGCGAGGAGGATCGCCAGCGCGGCGGCGGCGGGAGCCAAACACGCAAGGCGGCGCGGCGCGATCTTCGCGCGGGAGGACGCGAGGCCCGCGAGCGTGCCCACGCAGAGCGCGGCGACACCGGCCCGTGACCCTGTGAGCATGAGGGCGGCCGTGCCGATGAGAGAGACGACGAGGCATATCGTGTCCCTCCTCCCCGGTACGGTCTCATGTATTGCGGGCTCGTACCCTTTTCGCCCTCCCCCCTTGAGGGGACTCTCCTTTAACTCCCCTCCCCCCTTGAGGGGGAGGTTCAGGGTGGGGGGTGAAAACATCCACCGTAAGTGCCCTCTTGCCCTCCCCGTGCCGGGACAGAGCCACCCCCAGTAGGCGAGGGGGAGTGTGACGGCAAGGAAGGAGGCGATGTAGTTCGGGTTGCCGAGCGTGGAATACACCCGGAACACCTGGCCGCTGAAGGCGGGATGATCAAGGCCGTAGAACTGCGCGATCGCGATGGCGGAGACGATCGAGGCGGACGCGAGGACGCACCGCGCAACGCCGCGCGCGCGGACGGGGGAGGACAGCGATTCCGCGGCGGATATAAAGATGATCCCGTAGCAGGCCCAACGGATGACCTCCTGCCACGCATCGTGGAGGCCCGGCGCCCAGGCGAGCGACACGCACATCCAGGCGCAGAAGAGAAGCCAAGGGATCGCGGCGCCCCTCACGGGAATGCGCAGTTCACTTCCCGTCGAGAGATCGAGAACGAAGAGGCTCAGGAGGATGAGGGAGGCCAGCTCGACGAGGTAGCGCTTGGGCAGATTGAACGGGTCGGGAAAAAAGATGCCGAAGATATAGGGATCGAGGTAGAAGAGCGGCACGAGGAAGATAAAAATGAGAAGCACCCGCGATCTCCATGCGTTGAATCGGCTTTCGTTCATGGGGGGGATTATATCAGCTCTGGGATGCACAGGATAGTTTTCAGGGTTCGGGGTGGAGGGTGACAAACAGATGTTCAAGCGGTTCAAACAGTTCAAACCGTTCAAGCGATTCAAGCCGTAATCTGCGCTCATCTGCGTCCCATTCGCTATTCGCTCTGTTGTATCCTCCCTATCCTGAGAATCCGCGTTCATCCGCGTCCAAAGTCTCCTTACCGTTTTCTCCGGTACCTTTGCTTTCCGGGTGCCTTTGCTCTCTCAATATCTCCGTCTCCTTCATTGTGGTAAAATCCTATTGACAGAGGGCCGAATCACACAAATCATTAAAAGTCGGGAAAGTTAGATTTACTCTCGCACTCGCACATGATAACCAGCGCGACGTGGTAACCGCCTGATTTCCTATGATGCAATCAAGCGATCGAAGAAAAACCGGGAGGGCACGCGTACTGCGAAAGGGGTTTACCCCTCTCCTGATCGCAATTGTGGCAGTCTCCCTGCTCTTGCGTGTGGGAGTAAGTCGCCAGCTCCGAAATTCCTATCCGCAGGTGGCCCGCCCGAGCCAGGCCACAGATATGCATGTCTATCAGATGCTTGCCATGCAGGTTCTCAACGGGAGCTATAAGTACGGCCAGGGGTTCTACTACCAGCCTTTCTACTACGTAATTTTTCTCCCCGCGATCTACGCGATTCTGGGCGCCGATCCCGCGGGGGTGATACTAGTGCAATCCGTGCTCGGAGCACTCTGTGTGTACCTGATTGGCATGAGTGCTGCGCGGCTCTTCGGGCGTGCGGCGGGCCTCGCAGGCGCTGCGCTGCTCGCGCTTTCGCGCTTCCACATTTTTTACACTCCATTCACACTGATCGAGATCCTGCTCAGTTTCTGGCTCACGCTCTTTCTTTACCTCGGGGTGGCGGCGTATCATCGGAAACGGCTCTGGCCATGGGTGCTCGACGGCCTTGTACTCGGCATTTCGGTAACGATCCGCGGCAGCATGGTCACTCTTCTGTTGCCCGTCCTCGCCATGGTCGCGTGGCAATTCAGGCATGAAAAGGTAAAGATGTCGACGGGGGTGCTCCTCTGCATCCTCTGCACCTACCTGCCGCAGTTGCCATTCGCTGTGGTGAACTATAGATGCGCAGGCCGCTGGGTTGGAGCCGTAACATCGACCTCACGAAACCTCGCTCTGGCAAACACGCCGGAGTCGCCCCCGGGATGCAGGGATCCCGAGGCAGGGGCAGGGCCCATGGAGTACACGCCGTGCTACGAGGAGTGGACACGGCTCGATGCCCTCCCCAATTCCCGGCGCGTCCCTATCTCCATAAGCATACAGAGGTGGTTCATTGCCGAACCCCTTGCCTTTCTGGAGCTCAAGTTCCGTATGTTGCTTCTCTTCTGGAACAAGATGGAAATCCCCAACAACGTCGCCATCAGGAACTGGAACCATCGAACCGGGCGTCTGGAGCCGGTGCCATCGCCCCTCCTGCACATGCCCTTCTTGCTCGATTTTCCTCTCATCGGCGGCCTCGGGCTTGCCGGAGCGCTTCTTGCGTTGCGTCAGGCGTATCGCAAACCGGGCATCATTTTTGCCGAAGCGGTGCTTTGGCTGTATTGCATGACGTCGCTCTTTTTTCTGATAATGGCGCGCTACCGCGTTGTCGTTCTACCGGTCATTTGCGGCTTTGGGGGCTATGGCATCGCGGTAATTGTACGGCGATTCGTTCGCGCTGTGAAAGAACACGAGCACGAAAGGGAACGGGCGTTTCTTCGCGCCGTGATTATGTTCATGTCCTGTGTCGCCTTTGTGGGATTCGGCTATGACGCATATCGCTACGGGTGCGAGGCGGCGGTAGTGCGTTATGTCCGGCCCCACGGTGTCTGCGTCGAGCTGCTCGACCGTTACACCCTCAAAGACAGCGGGCCGTTTCCCTTCGGCGGCTGGCAGTCGGTGGAGCTCCCCGCGGGAGAACCGGCGTTGAGGGTGCGCAAGCTCCTCGCCCCGGGGAGTCGTATTCTGGCAGAGGGACCGCTCGCTGTCCGGCTTCCCATCTTCAGCCAGCGGAGCTGCCTGATCGCCGTGCGGAGCGGTTCAGCGGAACATTGCAGGATCAGGGTTGAGCCGGGGCTGAAGTGGATCGAATATCCGCTTCCCCCGGAACAGAGCGAGCCGTTGAGGATCCGGCTGCGTCAGGGCGACTCCCTGAAACTGGAGCTTTCAATTGCGAGAGAGGGGCCCGCCTCAGCGTACTGTTTTTTTGATGGCCAGCGCACCTATGGACGCACCGATGTCTCTTCCGCCCAGGCCTACGGCGAGATGGTCATCGAGCTGGTTATTTTCAAAAAGGCGAAAAAGGCATGAGGTTGGGAATCCGTGGCAATGCTGTCTTTCCCATTACGCCCACACACCGACACGCCCTCACGCCCACACGGCTGTTCTCTCCGTGTCCTCCGTGCCTTCGTGGTGACAAACAGATGTTCAAACAGTTCAAGCGGTTTAAGCGGTTCAAGCCGTAAGCTGCGTTCATCCGCGTTTATCTGCGTCCCACGTTACTGTTGTTCCGCGTCGATCCGCGTCCAATTTCTCCCCATGTATTCATATTCTTCAGGCGTTTGCACACAAACGTAGAGGGCGGCTTGCTTTCGCAAGCCGCCCTCTCGTGATCTCGCGATCCGTCTTATGCCCGATTACGGAATCCTATGCGGGAAGGTAGTGTCAGTCGACTTGGAGCAAAGCGCTCCCGACCCAATCGAGCCGAGCTGGCTGTAAGTGCCGCCGCCGGGACATGTATCGGTCACGAGCAGGTTCGACAGGAACCCGTTAAGGTTAGTCGAGGGGAACGTATTGCCGGTTGTAAGGTTGTTTTCAAGAGCGTACTGGGCCATCGCCGAATCGAACTGTCGCAGGTTGTTCAGGCAGGTATTCATCTGCGTCTGCGAGCGCGCCCGCATAAAGTTCGGTATGGCGATCGCCGCGAGCAGACCTATGATCGCGACCACGATCATGATCTCCACCAGTGTAAAACCGCGCTTTCTCATCTTACTGCACCCCCTTTCATTGGGTTGTTGGATGGTTTTCACCTCTTCCAACGGAACCTAGTGGAGCAAGGTCCGTTCCACAATTTAAGAAAATATAATATATCTATAACATGTTGCTATTCGATAGATTATAATGATACTTGATAGTTATTCCTATCCTCATTAGTCTTAATTATGCATTTCTGCAAATTAGTCATGCCCATATTTCGCACAAATGCAAATTATGTAAACCGATGCTTCTGATCGGGTGATAAGCTATGTCGTGGGGGTTCAGGAAACATTGTAAATCTGCGTGCTCTGCGTTCATCTGCGTCCAATAGCCTCTTGCAGTTTCTCTCCGTGTCTTCCGTGGTCAAAAGCTTTTGTTCAAGCGGTTCAAACAGTTCAAACAGTTCAAGCGGTTAGACGGTTTCTTCGTAAACCTCCGCGTCAAACATCAAAGCTCATTTCTCTTACGGGAAAGTCGATCCGCTTTCTCCACTGCCGGGCTGTAGTCGGGATATTCCTTTGCGATTGCGCGGTATATCTCGCAAGCCTCTTTCAGGCGTCTCAGCTTTTCATAGCACATCCCGAGCAGCATCCGCGCTTCGAATGATCCGGGATCGACCCCGAGCGCCCCCCTGAGAACCCGCTCCGCGTCAACGGCCTTGTTCTGAGACAGATATGCCGTGGCGAGACTGACGCGCGCGCCGGGGCTGAGCGGCGAGGCGGCGATCGCCTTGCCGAAGTAGGCTACGGCATCCCCGTGTTTTCCCTCGGCCATGGAGAGCGCGCCGAGCGCGTTCAGGACATCCGGTGACCCGGGCGAGATGCGTTGCGCCGCGAGAAATTCCTTCCGGGCATCAGCGAAGCGCTCCATCGCGCGGTATGTCTGCCCGAGGTTGATATGTGCGGCGGCGGACCGCGGGTTCTGCGCGGCTACCGCGTGCAGGAGACGGAGGCTCTCCTCGTAATCGCCCTCGCTCACCTTCAAGATGCCGAGGTTGGTGTTCATCCTCACGCTTTCAGGGGATTTCGCCAGGGTCATCGAGTAGAAGGTATCTTCATCCCGCCAGTATTCGTTGTGCGCATAGGTGAGGGCGCTGAATAATGCGAGCACCGCAATCCCCCCCGCCATCGAAAGAGTGCGACCAATTCCGCAGGACGGCCTCAAGTCCGCCCGAAACCCACCCGCTTCGCATGGGGTCAAGGCCCCCCGATTTTCCCCTCCCTCGTAGGGGGGCCTTAAGGCCCCCCCCCATCGGGCGCGGAGGGACTCCCATGCACAGGCAATCGCCCCAGAAATCCCGATAAGCGGGACATAAAGGAAATGTTCCCCGATAAAGATTTGCCGATTCGCGATCTCGGGATAGATCGGAATGACGTTGCTCGCGGGGAAAAAGGCCGTGAATGCCCAGCACCAGAGTAGGGGGCCGGGCGCTCCATCGCGGCGGAGAAAGGCCCGCACGGTCATCAGTGCCAGGAGGATCAACAGGCCGGCTGCCATGAGCGCCCCCGGATCCGATAAGGCCGGCACCGGGATGAAGCGCTCCATGTGGAGGCCCACGGGCAGGAGAAGGAGTCGGATATACACCATCAGACTATCGGCCGCGGCAAGAACTGTGCGGAGCGACAGCGAGTTCACGGCGGGGGAGGGGATGCCGATGCGATGGCGGCAATACAGCGCGCCGCAGAGCGCGACCGCGGAAGCGAGAACTGAATGGACCATGGGGCGCGCGAGTAAACGGCCCGCCAGCGCCCCGGCAATCAGGATGAGCAGTGGCGCGGCGAGCGCGACTTCGACGGACAACATCGCCAGGACGCCGCACGCCCCGACAGCGCATGCGGTCACGATACATCCGACGCCCCGCGCGTCTCCCGGCCACGCGAGCCGCCGCGCCAGGATAAAACAACCGAGGAGGAGAAACAGCGCCGCGAGAAGGTAGGTCCTCCCGGATATGTATGCCACGATGTTGGTCTGAAGCGGATGGCAGGTGAAGATTAACGCCGCGGGGAAGGCGGCATGGCGCGTGCGGGGAATGGCCCTGAAGAGGAGGAGCACCATCACGGCGTTGAACGAGTGAAGCAGAAGATTGGTCAGGTGGTAGCCGGTCGGGTTGTTTCTCCACAGGGCGTAGTCGAGGTTGAAGGAAAGCATCGTCAGGGGCCGCCAGTATGAACCGCGATTCACGGCGGTGGGGTCGTTTGTATCGCCGAAAAACGGGGAGGTGAAGTGGCGGGGGACATAGCGAAGGTGGTGAACATTGACGTTCCGGGATATGAGATACACGTCGTCCCAGACGAACCCATTGTCAAGCGTGTTGGAGTAGATGATTCCCGCGAGAAGGGCCAGCATGATGACCTGCGCGCGGAGCGGCATGCCTGTGGGCGACATTGTTCTCCCCCCGGCGGATACTGTAGCACATGCAACCGCTCCGGCAAAGTGACCGGTATGACGAGAGAGTCTCATTTTATTGACAGCGTTAACTCGCTCAGGTAGACTGCCCTCCATACGCTTGACATACAAGTAGTTCACCATCTTTCCGGATACATCGGGCGTTGCGCGCAACCGGGGGGCGCGGGGGCATGTTCTCGTATCTGCTGCCGAAGAAAAACCGCAAGGTCAGGCAGGCAATCGGCCTCGACATAGGTTTCAGCTCGGTCAAGATGGTCGCCGTCAGCGGCAACACTGGAGCATGGGCCCTCTTCGACAGCGCGATCGTTTCCCTGGAGCGCGACTCGGAGAACCCCCCGCCCGCTACCGCCGTCAAGAAGGCGGTATCCGACACGGTGAGTCGCAGCGGCCTCGATTTCTCCGATCTCCGCGTTTCGGTATCGGGCAAGGGGGTGATCGTCCGGCTCACCGAAATGCCCCGGATGACCCCCGCCGATCTCAAATCAAGCATCAAGTACGAGGCCGAGATGCTTCTTCCCTTCAGTCTGGATGACTGCATCTTCGACTGCCCCATCCTAGACCCGGAAGCGAAGGAAAATGCGAAGATGAGGGTCGCCCTTGGGGCGGCGAGAAAAAGCGTGGTCAACGAGCGGCTCGACCTCCTCAAGGATATCGGCCTCGTCCCGAAGGTTCTCAGCATCGACTCGATCGCCCTTACCAACGCGTTCGAATCCGCCATGCCCGACATCAAGCCGGACGAGACTGTCTCCCTGGTGCACATGGGGGCCGGCCGGACCATCCTCAATGTCGTTACCGCGAAGAACCTCGACCTTACGAGAGATATCGAGGTGGGCGGAAACAACGCCACCCTCGCCATCGCGCGCGGGCTCGGCATCGATTTCCGCCAGGCCGAACAGCGCAAGGAGGAGGCCGACCCCGCGGTGAGCGAGTTTATGAACCCGATGACCATGGTGCTCGCCCGCGAGCTCCGCTCGACATTCGGCTACATATCATCCAAGATGAGCAAAAGCGTGAGCACGATTTACCTCAGCGGGGGATGCGCGCTCTGCCATAAGCTCAAGGAGACCCTGTCCGCCGAGTTCGGGTTCACGGTCACCCTCTGGGACCCGCTCAGGGGCATCTCGGTCGAGGGCGGCGTCGGCAGGGAGGGCACGCGGGGCAAGGAGGCCCTGCTGGCGGTCGCGGCGGGACTCGCGGTCTGCGATTAGCGGAAACGTTGTTCGGGACGCGGATTGCCGCGGATGAACGCGGATTACAGCTTGAACCGCTTGAACAAAAGCTTCTCACCACGGAGAACACGGAGAAATGAGCCGGGGAGCCGGGGAAGGGGGGAGCCGGGGAGTAACGTCTAGCCGCTTGAACCGCTTGAACCGTTTAAACTGTTTGAACAATTGTTTTTCACTACACCCTGAACCCTTGTTTTTGGCGTTACCATGATACATGTCAATCTGCTGCCGGAGGAACTGCGCAAGATAGAGCGTGTGCGCAAGGTCAAGATAAACATCGCCATCCTCACCGGCGGAGCGGTGGCGGTGGCGGTGGTCATAATCGTCATCATCTTCGTCATCGTGGGCCAGCGCGTGCGAAAGCTCAGCGAGGTAAGGAGCCGTCTCCGGGCCATAACGCCGCAGCGCGAAGAGGCGGAGTCCCTCATCAAGAAGAAGAACCAGCTTATGCAGGAGCTTGATACACTCGACCGGTTCACCGCGAAGAGGCTGCTCTGGGGGCAGAAGCTCAACGTGATAAGCGACGCGATGCCCGAGGAGCTTTTCCTCATGAATATCAACTACAGCTCCCGGCAGCCCGTGATGCTGACCGTCAAGGGCGAAGCCGTCCCCGGACAGGGGAACGAGAAGGTGGTGGAGTTCATCGAGACCCTTCGCCGCAACGCGGCGTTCATCAACGCGTTCCCCCAGGTGGACTATTCCATCGAGAGCCTCGACAAGGGGCGAAAATCGTTCGAGATCAAGTGCGCCCAGCCGGTGCAACCTGTTCAGCCGAAGAAAGAAGAGAAGAAATGATTGCTCTTCGGTCGGGATGGATGTTTTACCGCGGATTGACGCGAAAGAACTCGGATTACCGATTGAACCGCTTGAACAAAAGCTTCTCACCACGAAGGCACGAAGGACACGGAGAGAACAGCCGTGTGGGCGTGAGGGCGTATCGGCGTGTGGGCGTGATGGGAAACGGCAAGAGGATATTGGACGCAGATGAGCGCAGATCAAAAATGATTCGAGGCTAAAAGGAATGACGATTGGGACGCGGATCGGCGCGGATGAACGCGGATTACAGCTTGAACCGCTTGAACTGTTTGAACCTTTTTAGGTAGGTATGCCAATCGAAAAGAAGAAGATCGAGCTCATCGCGGTTGCCGTGATCTTCAGCCTGCTGGCGGTCATCGTCGCCTGGCAGATGTGGCCCTCCCCCTTCGCCAAAGGATCCAAAGGCAGGGAGAAGCAGGAGTCTCCCGGCTCATATCGAGATCAGCTTCTCAAGGCCGAGATGATGGTGTTGCACCTCCCCCAGCAGCGGGCGGAGGTCGTAGACCTCCAGTCGAAGATCGATACGGCGGCGAACGACATACCGATGGAAACCGATCAAACATGGCTTTCGCGGCAAATCAATGCGATAGCCAGGCAGTCAGGGGTGGGGGACGTAAGCCAGCGCTTTATCCCCGTGGCGGCGGGGATTTCCTCCCTCGACGCGGACCTCAAGGCGAAGTACGCCGAGAAGACGTGGGAGATCAAGATGCAGTGCGGATACCACGAGCTTGGGAAATTTCTCGCCGGGATCGAGGGCACGAACAGGTTCATCGAGATCACGGACGTCTCCATCGAGGGCAACGAGCCGACTGGCCAGAAGGTTGTGCTCCTCGTTCGCTACCTTGTCAGGAAGGGGTTCGAGGCAAAGCCAGTCGCGGCGGAAACGAAGAAGTGAAATCTTAAGGCTGCGGGCGTCTAAAAGGGACCGGACTCACATGCGGCGCCATTTTCAGATTGCAATAGTATTATTTGTATTTTTCGCTCCGGCGGGTATACTGTCCGCAGAGCAGTTCGTCTACGACAGCCACGGGCGGCGCAATCCGTTTCTGCCCCCCGCGGAGGGGCAGGGTTCGGTGGTCCACGCCGGCGTGGGCGTCACCGTGGACACCGCGCCGTTCCAAAAGTGGTTCAGCGACCATTTGAGCGGGATCCTCTACGACCCCGTCAATCCGAGGGTTCTCATAGGCGACGAGATCGTCGAGGTGGGGCAGGAGGTCAACGGATGCATCGTCGTCGAAATAAAGCCTGAAGGCATTGTCTTCGAATACGCGAAACAAAGGGTGGAGGTGCCTCTGCGGCCGGAAGTGGAAAAGGAGAAAAAAAAGGATGAGCGCAAATAAATGGGCGACGCTCTGCTGCGCGCTCTGCGCCGGCGCCCTTGTGTTGTCGTCGGCGATTGCCCAGGAAGCGGCCCCACCCGTCCCTCCTTCCCCCCAGGCGGGGGGGGAGACGAGCGGCCTCATCTCGCTCAATGTCAGGGACGCTGAAATTCACGAAGTGCTCGCGACGTTTTCCAAGCGCTTCAACATCCCCATCATCGCCGGCCCGGAGATAGAGGGCAGGGTCACCGTCATGATCGCAGACGTGCCGTGGGAAACCGCCCTCGGCCAGGTGCTCGACGCCTGCAATCTCTCGTACGTGGAGGAAGGGGATGTCATCCGGGTGGTGAAGAAGGGCGGCGCGGCGCCCGTGCCTGCGCAGGCCGCCCAGGCGGTCCCCGCCGAGGCGAATCCCTCCTCGGCCCCGGTGCAAGTGGGAGCCGTCCCCGTAGAGGTCGCGCCCTCCTCGGCTCCGGTGCAGGTGGGAGCCGTCCCCTTCGAGGCGAATCCCTCCTTGGTCCCGGCGCAGGCAGCCGCCGCGACAACGCCCGCGGCGGGGGCGATACGGGAAGAGCTCCCCGGCCCGCCGCCTTCCTCCCCGGCCCTTTCGGGAGCGGCCACCCCGACGCCGCTGGCCGTCGTCGGCGTCAAGACGGTCGCCACGCCCGTCGGCACCCCCGCGTCCGGCAAGGTCACCTTTGACTTCAAAGACGCCGACCTCGTGAATATCCTCCGCATTTTCTCCATGCGCTACGGGATCAATATCATCGCCGGGCCCGAGGTAAAGGGCAAGGTCACCATCCGCCTCATGGATGTGCCTTGGGAGACGGCCCTGAAGCTCATCCTCGATTCAAACAATTATTCCTACGTGAAGCAGCAAAACGTGTTCCGCATCCTGTCCCGCGACCAGCTCGACAAGGAGCCGATGGAGACAAAAGTCTTCCCCCTGAGCTACGCGCAGGCGAAGGACGTGGCGAACTCCATCACGCACCTCCTCACCCCCCAGCGCGGCCAGCTCAAGCCGGACGACCGGAGCAACACTATTGTGATCACCGACATCCCGAAGAAGCTGAGCGATATCGAGGAGGTTATCTATCGGCTGGATCGGCGCACCCCGCAGGTCCTGATCGAGGCGCGGATTCTCGAGCTCAAGGACGACTTCGACGAGAACATCGGCATCAACTGGGTCGCCCTCAAGGGCTACAACGTATCGATCGGGCCACCGAAGGGAGAGGGGCTGTGGGGGATCGCCCGGGAAGAAACCCGCGCCAGGGAAGACTCCTCCGCGGATATCTTCCAGAACATACTGACCGAGCAGGACAGCAAGACCAAGACAAAGACGGCGACGGACACGTCGTCCACCTTGATTCCCGGCGGCACTACCATCTCGACGACGAACGACAACACGGCCGTGGACCAGAACAGCACGACCAGGAACACGACCGACGGGGTGACCGGCATCGACGGCACCATCGGCGGGGAAGGGGGGAAGCTGCTCCCGCTCGGATCGCTCACCTCGCATCCCTACGGCGTCAACCAGGGGGGAAGCAAGGTCGTGACCACGGAGCTCACGCAGGCGGTTCTCACCCCCGACAACTTCCAGCTCACCCTGAACTTCCTTCAGGAGCAGACCGACGCGAACCTCATCTCCCACCCCAAGATCGTCACCGCCGACAACAAGGACTCGGTCATGAAGGTGGCCGACCAGTGGCCGATACCGAATTTTCAGTTCAACAACGACACCGGCCAATGGGAGATCTCGAATTTCCAGTACAAGGACATCGGCATCATCCTGAAGGTGAGGCCGCACGTCAATGAGGACGAATACATCAACTTGAAGGTCGTCCCCGAGGTGAGCAACATCCTCTCCTTCACCACCTTCGGCGGCGCGACAAGCGCGCAGCTTCCCATCATCTCCACGCGTACCGCCGAGACCGACGTGCTCATCCGGAACGGCCAGACCCTGGCAATCGGCGGGCTGATGCGCGAGGACGAATCGGACACCGTGAACAAGGTTCCGCTTCTCGGCGAGATCCCCCTGGTAGGCCCGTACCTTTTCGCGTACTCCTCCAAGAAACTCCGAAACAGCAACATCCTTATTTTCGTCACCGCAAACGTGGTGACCGAGGAGAACAAGGACATGCTCTGGATCGGCCAGCGTGAGGAGCAGAACAGGCAGCTCAATATCCCGAAGATGAAATGGTGGGAGCCGAAGAAGCTCCGCCACGGCCTCGGATCGGTGCCGGGATATTGAGCACAGGCACTCGTGGTCTTGAGACTTGAGGATATCCTCATGAAAAGGATCCCGCTGTTCGCGCACGCGGTCGCGCTGTACTTCCTTTTTTGGGCCGCGAACCCCGTTTCCGTGTCGGGGGCTTACCTCATCAACGAGAATTTCGAGGGGGCGGGGTTCCCTCCGGCCGGATGGATAAGCCAGGGCTGCGATCGGGTAACCACCCCACCATCCCCATCCCGAAGCCCGACTCACAGCGTATTGGTCAATGCGATAAACGACTCCCTGAAGACGCCGCTGCTCCCCAACCCCGGCGCGCTGTCTTTTTACTTTTTCATCGAAGACGTGACAAGGTCGCTGACCGTGGAATATTCGACGTCCGCATCCGGACCGTGGACGAACGTCCCCGGCAGTCCCTTCTCCGCCGGCGCCGTCGCTTGGACCAACGCCTCCGCCGACCTGTCGGCGCACACGAACATCTATCTTCAGTTCAGGCTCAATTCGACGACGGACGCCTTCAACGTCTACATCGATGACGTCAGCGTCACGGGGACGGGGTCCGACGCGACGCCGACCCCCACCCCAGTGCCGTCGCCTCCCCCATCCGAAGGCTATCTGTTCGTCGTGGGCAACGTGCCATGCTGGGAAGACTCCGACCCCAGGACATGCAACAGGATCGAGGTGAACTCCGCCTCGTTCGACGCGAGCGTGCTCTACTCCGTGGTCGAGGTCATCTCCGGGCCCGAGAAGGGGAAGCGCTTTTTCATCGACGCGTTCACTTCGACGACGCTGTATTGCAACGCCGGGCTCCTGAACGATTATACTACGAGCGTGTTTATGGCGGGTGTCCGCACGGGGGTCCAATGTGCAATCCTGCTCGCCGACCAGGTTGCGTCCGGGCAGTGCGTCTCGTCGGACGCGAACACCCTCCAGGATATCACCGGCGCCACCGACTGGGCGACGGACGCATTCAAGGGCCTCTACGTGTACCTGGAGGGGAACCTGGACGGGAAAACCGTGCGCAGCTTCTTCACCGTCACGAACAACACCCGCGACACGTTTTCCGTGGACCCGTCGCTCTCCGGGCTCCCCCCCTATGCCGGCGTCGTGGACTACATGATCATCACCAATCCTCCCCCCATGCAGACCACGCCCATTCTCCTGCTCGAGACGGATTCCTATCCGGACCCGCTGTGCGCTATCTGCATCCGCCGGGGGATAAACTACACGCTCATCCCCCTCCAGAACACCGCGCAATGGAACCCCTTGAACGTGGTGGATCCCTATGTCGCCGTGCTGCTCCCGACGGGGCAGCTCTACTTTTTTAACAACGGAAGCTGGCACAGCCAGGTAAAGGCTGTATATCACAACTTTGCGATAGGTTCTGAATTCTCGGGGACGCTCGGCGTGTTCCTGATGGGGCCGGGCCTGCCCAGCGGCAAATACGTCATCTACGGCCTGCTCAATACCCCGGGCGCGCCCTTGTTTAACGAGCGGTACTGGCGCAGCGACCTGACGAGCACCACTTTCTTCTTTCCGTGAGCGGGATCTTCCCGTTTTTTGATTTTGGTTCTCATCCTTTTCGTGCCGATACCTCGAAAGTCCCCCTCCCCCTCCTGAAGGGGGAGCACGGGTCTGGGTTGCACGTAGGGGGCTCGTACTTTTTTCCCCCTCCCCCCTTGAGGGGGAGGGGCAGGGTGGGGGGTGAAAATACCCACTATAATTGGTAACTGCACAGGAGCCAGAATTCAGGAGTCAGGAGTTGGAATAAGAGCGCCTGCAGCGATATTTGAGGACTTGGGATATGGCGATGTTTCCGAGTTTAATGCGGTTACTCGAAGATGTCAGCAAGCTATTGGAAGCTTATTCGCGTGATCCATTCTGGATTCTGGCTTCTGACTTCTGACTACCTGAGTAGTTACTATAATTGAGGCATTTCGGCTGCAGTCCGCTTTTTCTTGACGGGGTAGATGATTTATGATAACCTTTACTAGGATATTTTTCCCGATATATGGTGAGGCATAGATAAGGAGCGCCCAAATGCGTTTTCGATATCTGATCCCCCTCGTCGCGGTGATCGCATTTTTCCCTTCTCTCTCCCGGGCGCAAACCACCGCGGGAACCATTTACGGGGTGGAGAACTGGGATTCGACAATGAATCCCATCATTGTTACGGGCGACGTGACGATCGATAAAGACGCGACCCTCAATATCGGCCCCGGCACCGAGGTGAGGTTTCAGGAAAATTATGACTCCACGCACTGGGGATGGGACCTCCTCCGGAGTGAGCTCATCGTCTACGGCACGCTGAACATCAGCGGCACGTCAGATGACATTGTGATCCTCACGAGCACGGGCACTGCCGCCGCCGGATGGTTCGGCATTATTTTTTCCGACACCACCGCCACGGGCACCATCAGCTACTGCAACATCGACCGCGGCGTCTATGGCATCAACTTCACCTCGTGCGACGGTCCCCTCTACGGCGGCGTTTCTCCCGTCATTTCCCAGTGTATGATCAACGACGTCACCACGGGTATGCTCTTCGACGGTGCTTCCGCTCCCTCGGTGGACGACTGCACGATCATCAACGCGAGCTTCGGATTCGAGTGCTGGGCCGCGTGCACGCCCGCGATCACAAACTGCAATATCTCCGGCCTCGCCGCGGGCGGCAGGGCCGTCTATGCGACCGAATATTGCAGTCCCGTTTTCACCGGGTGCGCATTCTCCTCGGGGCTGGTGGACCTCGACATGGACGCCAGCGTGCTGATGACCGACACGACCATCGCCCAGACGAGTTCCGGCATCATCGGCCGCGAGTACCGGTCGGTCGGGAGCGCGAAAATACTCTCCTCGTGCGCCCTCGAGGCGAGCAACTGCAACATCATCGGCATCGGCGACCAGGGCAACGGCATCGAGTGGGACGACAACCTGCAGATGTTGAAAGTTGAATATTCCCGTATCGGCGGCTTCACGAACAACGTCTGGGCGCGCTGGGGCTCCGTGGATGCCCAGGCCGGCATCTACCACATGGTGGGACCGCGGTTCGCCGTTCCCTACACGGGGATGTGCACTGCCGGAGGCACCAATAGCCTTCTCGTCGACAATGCGGTGGATTTTCTGGAGATCGGGGCGGATGTGGGGATAACCGTGGTCAACCTTACCGATGGCGTGTCCGCCACCATCCTGAGCATTGGGAACTACGCCGGCGGCACCAATAACGCTCTTCTGACCAGCGGGCTTGGAGGCGGGGCTATCTTTAACCTATACGACAGCTATCGGTTCACGCCACGCATGGATTACAACAACATAGATCTCGGTGACCGTGGTGGGTCAGTTACCCCGTCCACCTTGAGAAACTGGCCTCCCGGATACGTCACGAGCGTGGGGCAGAACGAGTTTTACGGCGTCCAGGACCCGCTGTGCCTGTACAACATCCGCATGGAACAGTCGGCCCCCGTCGCCCCGGACCTCTACCAGCTCGAGGTCTGGGCGGAGGGGAACTGGTGGGCGACGACGGACGACGGTCCCATCAGCCGCTACATCTGGGACAATGCGGAAAATTCCAACCTTGGAGCGGCACATTGGATCCCGCACCGCAGCCCCGACAGGAAGCGGACCTACTCCGTTTCCGGCATCATAGTAGACAGCCTCAACGAGCCGGTCGAGGGGGTGCGCGTCGAGGTCGACATCAGCGCCCAGTTCCCCGGGCACACGGTGCTGGCGGACATCACCGACGCGGAAGGGTACTACACTATTTACGGTCTCCTCCCCCACGCGACATCGTATGTCGTGGTGCCGGGCAAGCTTGGCTACACATTCTCGCCCGCTACGATCACGGTCGCCATACCGGTCTTTACACCCTCCGATGTCGTCGGCCGGGACTTCACCGCGACCCTCCCTGTGCCCTTTATCACGGGTGTAAGCCGCGCGGACGGGTTGGATGGCGCGGCGCACGGCCTCCCGGACAGGACGAACTGGGGTCTCATCAGCGAGACGACGAATATTGTGATCACCGGCCTCAATTTCAGGGATACGCCCTCCGTGTATATCCGGGGGCCGATCCCGGGGTCGTCCGCGGACACCGTCTGCTCGAACGTCGTCTGGGTCACCTCGACGCGCCTCACCGCGACTCTGCCCGCGGGGCTGGCCGGAGGAAACTACGCGGTGCGCGTGGTGAACCCCGACGGCGCGGAGGTGATCTGGGGCATCAACACCATCTCGGGGACCTGCACCGGCGGGAGCGCCGTCACGCTCACCGATACCGCAACGGATTTCAAGGCGCGGCAGGTCGGTCCCTATGCGCATCTCACCAACACGACGGACGGATCGACCGGTATCGTCACCGGCGTCACGGGGGCGAGTTATGAGACGCTCTTGATCTCCGCCGGGATGAGCGGCGGGGCGGTGAACACCCCCGGAGACTCCTACACCGTCTATGCCGCCCCCGGCTTTACGATCGTCCCGCCTCCGGCCCCGGTGCTCTCCACCATCGACCCCAACCCGATAAACTACAACGACAGTGTCTCCCTGACGATCACCGGGCAGAACTTTATCACCGGCTGCAACGCGACGATAGGAGGGCATACATGGGCCTCGCTCGTCCCCGGCGGAGGCGGCACCAGCCTGTCGATAGGCTATACCCCGGGAACGCTCGCCGCGGGCATCTGGCCTGTCAGTGTCACCAACCCTGACGGCCAGACCTCTAATTTCGACGTGACCCTGACGGTGCTCGGCCCGCCGCCCCCGGTCGTCAGCACAATCGTGCCGAACAGCGGGCCCAATAACCGGGTCACCGACGTGACGATCAAGGGGCTCAATTTCATCGCGACCCCTACAGTGCGGATCGGCACGACGTACTGCATGAACGTCGTGTACACGAATTCCACGACTCTCACGGCGCAGGTCCCGACAGGCATCACGCCGGGCACCTACGATGTCGTCGTCACCAACCCGGACAGCGGGTCCGGCGCGCTTGCGGGAGGGTTCACGGTGCTCGAGCCGCTCGTAACCGTGTACGGGGTGAGCCCGCCGATGGGGCTCGCGACGGCGGAGACGGACATCATCGTCGTCGGCGACAACATCAAGTCGAGCGCGGGCGTGCCCCTGGTGCAGGTCGGGAAAGCCCCGACATGGACCGCCTGCACGAACGTGCGCGTGGTGAGTTCGACCTGCCTGATGGCGACGGTGCCGTCGGCGATCGCGGCGGGGCTCTACGACTTCAGGGTCGACAACGTGGATCCGGCCGGCCCGGGGACGATGACCAACGCCTACACGGTGGTGGGTGTCCCGACGATCAGTTCGCCGATAGTGCCGAACAACGGAGATGCGAATAACACGACCTCGATCACGGTGAACGGCTCCGGCTTCGTCTACATCCCGAAGGTGGAGATCATGACCGCGCCGAACCCGACCCGCTGCACGGATGTGCGGTTTGTCACGGCGTTGCAGCTCACGGCGAACGTGCCGTCGGGGATTGCGGCGGGGACGTATGATGTCAGGGTGACGAACCCGCTCGCGCAGGCGGGGACGCTCGCGGCAGCGTACACGGTGAATGTTCCCCCCGGCGGCGAGCCGGTGGTGACCTCCGTCAGTCCATCGGGCGGGACGAACGACGGGGCGACGGACATCACGATCACGGGATTGAACTTCACTGGAGCGACCGTGACGGTGGGCGGCACGTCGTGCGCGGTGGGCACGGTGACCGCGACGAGCATCACGGCGACGGTGCCCGCGGGACTGAGGGTCGGAAGCCATGACCTGAAGGTGACGAACGGAGTCGGGTCGGGGACGCTGACACACGCCTTTACGGCGGGCGGTTCGGGAACTCTGAATGCGAACACGACTCTTGCGGGCACGGTATCCCTCACCGGCGACCTCGTGGTGCCCGCGGGCGTGACGCTGACGGTTGAGCCAGGCTCGATGCTCGTCTTCGACGCCCTTTCCGACGATTCGAGCGGGGGCTGGGACAACGAGCGGGGCGAGATACGCCTCTATGGTAGGCTGGATCTTCTCGGCGAGGCGACGAACCGCGTGGCGATGACCTCGAATGGGGGCGCGGCGTCGGACTGGCTTGGGGTGGTGTTCTCAGCCACGACGGCATCCGCGTGGATCGAGTACTCGGACATCACGAGCGCGGTCTACGGTCTCTCGTTCGAGTCGAACCTCAACGCGCCCTTAGCCGCGAACCCGCGTCCGTGGATCCACAACATCTACGTGGCGAACTGCGCGACGGGCGTCGCGTTGAACAGCTCGCTCGCGTTCACCTGCCCTGCGATCGACACCTGCTCGATCGACACGGTGGTGACAGGCATCACTGCGAAGAGCACCTCGGCGCCGATATTCACGAAGGTGCTTTTCAGGAACGTGACCGGGGTGGGCCTCCAGGGGAAGGAGAACGCGATCGTCACGCTCTACGACTCCTCGATCGTGGACGCGCCGAAGGCGGTCTCGTGCCCGGCGAAGGGGGTGGGGGAGGCGGCGAACGCGTCCATCCTGAACGTCATCTTTTCGGTCTTCGGGAACGGCGCGGTGGAGCTCTCCGACTCGGCCCGCCTGACGGCGCGGATGGTGACGCACCTTCTCTTCCCGAACGAGCAGGTTGCGACGGGGATAGTCGGGGACAAGGCGGCGGTTCTGCGGTGCGGCTACTCCAACGTCGTGCAGGGCAGTGCCGCGGGGATAGGGATCGACTGGAAGAGCGCGGGCGACTGCACGGTCGGCTACACGGTGATCGAGAGCTGGGGCGTGGGGGTGAAGCGCGAGGGCGGGTGCGGCGCGGTGGATCTAGGCGACGGGGTGACGACGGGGTGGAACGAGTTTCTGGGGGTGATGAACCCTTCGGCGACGTTCAACGTATGGAACGACTGCGCGACGGACATGAGCGCGCGGTCAAACTGGTGGCTCACGACGGACACCTCGGTCATCGACAACTACCTGTACGACCAGCTCGACGACCCGGCTCTCGGAAACATCGACTACACGAACTTCCTCGCGGGCCCGAGGACATTCTCCGTTTCGGGCCGCATCGCCGACGGCTCAGACACGGGCGCGGACCGGGTGCAGGTGACGGCGAAATACTCGACGCCGCACACGGACAACGATCGGATGGCGATGACGGACGACAACGGCGACTACACGGTGTTCGGGCTCATCCCAGGGACGTACACGCTGTCGCTGGAAAAGCAGGGCTACACGTTCAGTCCCGCATCGCTCACGGTCACGGTGACGGACACGGACATAAACGGGCAGGACTACCTGGCGAACCTCGCGCCGCCGACGGTGTACGGGATCAGGCGCGCGGACGGGGTGGTGAACCCGCCTTACGGAACGCACTGGGCGTATCGGCCGATGGCGACGGAGGTGGTGATCACGGGGCTGAACTTCCGGCCCGGGGCCACAGCGGCGCTCATCGGCCCGCTGCCCGTGGTGAACCTTAATGCGTTGACCGTGCAGACCCTGAGCTCGACAACGATCACGGCGACGGTGCCCGCGGGCTTCGCGCTCGGCGGGTACGGGATCCGGGTGACGAACACCGACACGCAGGCCTCGACATGGGGCGCGGACATCGCGAACCCGGCGTTCACGATCATCAACCCGCCGCCTCCGGTCGTCTACAGCATCTCGCCCGCGGAGGTGTACAAGGACTACGTGGATGCGTTCGTGATCAGCGGCAGGAACTTCTTCGGGGCGCCCGAGATCCACGTAGGGGATATCAAGGGGTACTACAACTTCGACTCCCCGTATTTCGACCCGCGCCCCACAGCCACCACGATCTATTTTCGCATCTCTGCCGCCGACCTCGTGAGCCTCTGCGACCAGGGCGCGCAGGCGGTCCAGGTGTTCAACCCGGACGGCCAGGGCTCCAACGACGACGTGACGCTGACGGTGAACGGGCCGCCCGCGCCATCAGTGATCAACGTCAGCCCCTCCTCGGGAGCGAACAACGGGGTGGTCGAGATTACCATCACGGGGACCGCGTTCATCGCCACGCCCGCCGTGACGCTCATCCATTCCATCACGGGCGATACGACCGCCTGCCTCAACGAGAGTTTCGTGAGCAGCACGGAAATCACCGCCCAGGTCCCGATCGGCATCGACCGGGGAATCTACACCGTGCGGGTCTGCAACCCCCCGTGCAGCGAGGGGGCGCCTGTGAAGTGCGGCGAACTTGCGTCGGGCTACGAAGTGCTCTACCCGCCGATTAACGTCATCGGCGTCAGCCCCCCGATGGGCCTCGCCGCGGCGGCGACGGATATCATCGTCGTGGGAGAGAGCTTCGATTCCGTCATGTCCCCGACCGTGGCCATCGGCGCCACGGCGTGCACGAACGTGCGCCTGATCAGCTCGACCTGCATTCTGGCGACGGTCCCCTCCGGCATGACGCCGGGCCTTTACCCGCTCACAGTGGACATTGCCGGCCTCGCGAACGCGTACACCGTGGTGGGGACGCCGACGATCACTTCCCCGATAGTCCCGAACAACGGCAACGCGAACAAGACGACCTCGATCACCGTATACGGGACGGGATTCGTTTACATCCCGAAAGTCGAGATCATGACCACGCCGAACCCGACGCGGTGCACGGACGTGCGGTTCATAACGGCGTTGCAGTTCACGGCGAACGTGCCGTCGGGGATCGCGGCGGGGACGTACGCGATTCGCGTGACAAACCCGCTCGCGCAGGCCGGGACGCTCGCGGGAGCGTACACGGTAAGCGCGGCGCCCGTGGGAGAGCCGGTGGTTTCATCCGTGAGCCCGACAGGGGGGCCCAACAACGGTACGACTAACATCACCATCACGGGGACGAACTTTACTGGGACAACGGGCGTGACGGTCGGAGTGACGCTCTGCACGAACGTGGCGGTGGTGAGCCCGACGCAGGTCTCGGCGCGAGTGCCGGCGGGATTGAGGGTTGGGAGTTATGACCTGACGATGACGAGCGCCGGGTCGGGGACGCTGACGCACGGGTTCACGGTGGGCGGGTCGGGGACGCTCGCCGCCGACACGACTATCGCAGGGAGCGCCACGATGACGGGCGACCTCGTGGTGCCGGCCGGGTTCACCCTGACACTGGAGCCGGCCGCCTCTCTTGTATTCAACGCCCTGAGCGACGATACGAGCGGCGGATGGGATGGCGAGCGCGGCGAGATCGATGTCTATGGCCGCATCAATATTCTCGGGGAGGCGGGCGGGTCGGTCCCAATCCTTACCTCGAACGGCAGCGCCGTGTCCGACTGGCTCGGAATCGTCCTTTCCGATACGACCGCGAGCTCCTGGATCGACGGCGTCTACTTACGGTATGCGGTATACGGCCTCGATATCGAGTCGAACCTCGACGCCACGGCGGCGAACAACCCGCGCCCCTGGGTCCGTAACGCTGATATCGAGAACTGCGCCACAGGCATCTCGGTGAACAGCTCCACGGCGTTCACCTGCCCGGCGTTCGACATGTGCACGATCGACACGGTAACAACGGGGATCACGGCGGACGGGACTTCGGCGCCGATTTTCACGGCAACCCTCTGCCGCAACATTACCGCGACGGGTATAGAGGGCAAGGGCAGCGCCATCCTGACCGTGCAGGGATCGTCGGTCATGGATGCCCCGGCAGCGGTGTCTTGTCCGGTCGCCGGGCTGGGCGAGGCGACGAACGCCTCAATCCTGAATCTCGTTTTTTCCGTGCTGGGGAACGGCACGATCGGAATATCCGACTCGGCGATGCTGAACGCCCGGATGGTGACGCACCTGCTTTTCCCGGGCACGAGCATTGATGCGGGAATCCTCGGCGAGAGCGCGGCGAGCCTCGCGTGGAACTACTCCAATATCGTCCAGGGGAACGCGTCGGGGATGGGTGTCGATTGGAAGAGCTCGGGAAACTGCGCCATCAGCAACACCGTCTTCGAGAACTGGGGGGTGGGGCTCACGCGGGAAGACGGGTGTGGCACGGTCAAGCTCGGCAACAGCGCCCCCACGGGCGGGAACGAATTCCTCGGGGTATTGAACCCCTCGGCGACCTTCAACGTGAAAAATAACTGCCCGGAGGACATGAACGCCCGGTTCAACTGGTGGCTGACGACGGACACCACGCTGATCGAAAAGTTCCTTTACGATGAGTCCGACGTCCCCGCGCTGGGAAACATCGATTACTCGAACTACCTCACGAGCCCACGGACGCACTCCGTTTCCGGACGCATCACAATGGCGGTGACCCCGACCCCGGGAGTGACCCCGATCCCGACCCCGGCCGACAGGGTGCAGCTCTACGCGCGCTACGCCACCCCGTACACAGACAACGACCGGATCGGGATGACCGACCAGAATGGGGATTACACGATTTACGGGCTGGTGGTCCCCAGCATCCCCCCCGGCTACACCTATACCATTACCCCGGCGAAGCAGGGATACGCATTTTTGCCGGTCTCCATATCGGTCACGCTGCTTGACACGGACCTCAATGGGAAAGATTTTGTCATGATGCCGATCGTCACCCCCCCGACAGCCATCCCGACCGCCACACCCACCCCGACCGCCACGCCCACCCCGACGGCTCCGACCCCCACGCCCACCATAACACCGACACGCACGCCCACCATAACACCGACGTTTACGCCCACGCTAACCCCGCTGCCGTCACTGTTGATCATCAACACCAGCCCCTCGAATCCCAAGGTATTCGGGCCGCTCAGGATAGATGTGAATATCGATGCCAGCGTTCTCGGGAGCACGAGGGTGGACGCGTGGGGCGCGATTTATACCGCCGCCGGCGGTGTGCAGTACCTCGTAGGGCCGCCGCCTTGCCGGTTGAGCGCAACCGCCGCGCCGATCGCGCGCGGGGTGACGCTCACCGGCGGATACAGCGGCACCCTGCTGTCCGTGGCGAGCATCCCGCTTGGGAACGAAGGGACGCACAAGGTGGTCGTCGGGCTGATAGGCACCGGGGTCACCCCCGATCCCGCGGCGCCCGATTATCATTTTATCCCGCGCTACTGGGACGAGGACTTCGTGACGGTCACGCTACCGTGAGGGGCCCGGTGACCCCGTGTCATTATGAAGATCCTTCGACATGCCGCGGGAGCGGCGCTTTGCATTGCGATAGCTGCGGTCCCGATCCACGGCGACGCAGGTGGTGATGTGACGGCGTCGCCGACACCGGTTAGTTCACCGGCACCCACCCCGGAGCCATTACTCCGCGTCAACGTGAGCCCCGCGGGCCCGAAGCTCTTCGGGCCGATCAGGATCGATGTGGATATCGAAGCCCTGGATGGAAGCAAAGCGGTGGACGCCTGGGGCGCGATCTTTCTCTCCGGCGGGGGCGTCCGGTATCTGACGGGACCGCCTCCGTGTTCCCTGAGCGCGGAACCAGCCCCGATCGCGCGAAGCGTGACGCTCCCCGACGGCTACCGGGGGGCTGTGGTCTCCGTGCCGAGCATCCCCCTCGGCTACGAGGGCACGCACAAGATCGTCATCGGCCTGATCGACCACACCATCCCACAGTCTTTCCCGTCCCCCTCCTCTCCCTACAACTTCATCGATTCGCCCCGCTACTGGGACGAGGAGTTCGTTACTGTCGCCACGCCATAGCAGACGTTGTGTACAATTCCATCTTCTGCAGGATGTTCCAATCTTATTCGTCCCCATCGTGGACGTGATTCCCGTGATCGTCCCGCCGAATCCAGGTAATAGTAGGGTCTCACCTCTCGCCTGTTTGCGCGATGAAGGCAAAAATGGTACAATGGCTGCGTGAAGAAGGTGTACATCGAAACGACCGTGGTAAGTTACCTTACTGGGCGAACGTCTTCGAATCGCGTGATCGCCGGGCATCAGGACACCACGCGGCGCTTGTGGTGGAAAACGCTGGATACGTTTCCCCGGAGATGTGCTCGCCTGAAGAACTGATACGAGGTGTGACATGAAAGACCCTATCGTAGAAGAAGTTCGCCGCATCCGGCATGAACACGAACGGCAATGCGGGTTCGATCTGGACGTAATCCTTGCGGACATTCGCCAACATCAAAAGAGATACTCGCTCGCGATGGTTCGATTGAAGCCAAGAAGAATAATGGCCAACAACCGGTTGCAGCGGACGGCGCTACGCGCCGTCGCTAAACCGTAACGTTCGTGGCGGAAACTGGCGCCGCTTGCGAACGATGGTCAGGCAGATTGTCGGGAATTCGGATTACGTGTGACCCGAAATCTGCTCGCCCGAAGATCCACATGGTTCCCTTCGACGAATCAAAGAAGGAGCTTCAATGGAAGACTGTCATTCCGAGTCGAAAGGCTACACGGAAATATTTCAAAAGAGGAACGCGTTGAAGAGCAAGCGGACGGCAGATGTCGGTTCCGGGGGCGCGTGCCGGAATATGGCAACCGATATCTGCGCGTCGTCACATTAGACGACCATGTCACCATTCTTAACGCATTCTTTGACCGGAGCTTCCAGCGGAGGGCAGATCAATGAGACTGAGCTACCATTCAGACACCGATTCGTTGTACATCCATCTGATTGAGCGACCAGGTGTCACGGCGAAAGAGGTCGCGCCAGGCATCGTCTTTGACTTCGACAAGGACGGGAAACCGGTTGGCATTGACATCGAACACGCCAAGAATGTGCTTGACCTCAGCCGAATCGAGGCAAATGCATTGCCACTCGTGCGCAGTGCGGGATAGAGCGCCGAGCCAGCAGGTGGAGGCGATCCCGCCAGACGTTGTCGGCCTGATCGACCACACCATCCTTAGTCTTTCCCGTACCCCGCCTCGCCCTACAACTTCATCGATTCGCCCCGCTAGTGGGACGAGGAGTTTGTCACCGTAGCCACGCCATAGCAGACGTTGTATTCAATGCCATCTACTGCAGCATGTTCCGGTCTTATTTGCCCGGTTACGAAGAAAACAAGGATTGCATACCTCCCTCTGAATGAGGTATCCTATTTCCCAAGGTGACTGCATGAAGATCGAAATCGAAAGAGAAGATGACGGCCGCTGGATAGCTGAAATCCCGGAGCTTCCCGGAGTCGTAGTCTACGGAGATACTCGCAAGCAAGCCATTGCAAGGGCAGAAGCATTGGCATTGCGAGTCATGGCTGACCGTCTTGAACATGATGAAGAGATTCCAGAGCTCAAGGAAGTGTTCGCGGTTTCTGCATGAGCCGGTGGCCATCAACCAGATCCCAACAAGTCCTCGCCGCTCTTCTTCGTATTGGCTGGGTAATCAAAAGACAGTCAGGTACCTCTCATCGCATTCTTGCTCGGCCGGGATGGCCCAGTTATGTTTTCGCATTTCATGATCGTGAAGAGATCGGTCCGAAGATGTTGGTTCGGATTTCAAAACATACAGGTCTTACCCCTGAAGACTTGTGAAAACCACTGAACAATCCTCATGCCATGTGGTTGTGCGCCTTGAACCACGTAAACCGATGCCGACAAGGGCATCCAGCCGCCGCCCAATGGCGCTTGGCTGATGCCCGACGGATATGCGGGCACGCTCGTATCGGTGCCGGGCATCCCCCTCGGGTACGAGGGGACGCACAAGATCGTCATCGGCCTGATAGACACCGGCCTCACTCCGTCCCCCGCCTCGCCCTACAACTTGTAATTGGCGCTGTATTTGGGAGGCGGAACAATTCGTTTCCCGCATAGAATTCACGACTTTTGTAATGCCGACAAAACAATGCCATTATGGCATTGTTTTGCCTTCCAATTCAGCACGAAAAGGCCATCTTTGGCACAGTTTAAAACCGTAGTGCATTTCATATCCCTAACTACATCAGTATCAATCTGTTACGCAACTGAGATAGTCGGCAATGCTGGCACACTAATTGCTATATCCTTCTTTGGGACGATCGAGCCGGGATGTATACAGTCGGGACAGCGAAAAAACGAAGCAGACGGCAACTGTATAGTTATTCACGGGACACTATACTATTCGCATGAGGCCAAGACTTATGCATGACAGCAGATGGTCATTCATAAAAGCGGGTTCCCTCACGGTGCTGGCGGTTCTTCTCTTCGCCCGGGCGCTGCCCGCCCAATCCGGGGTCGGCGATGCCGGGTTCACGCCGGCCGAAGAGGGGTTGAGGTCCGCTGTCTCGACCCTGACCATCTACGCGATAGACGTCGGACAGGGGGATTCCGCGCTCGTCGTCTTCCCCGACCGCAGCACCATGCTGATAGACACGGGGAAGAGCTCGGAGGTGTCCAACGTATCCGATCTCCTCGCGAGGCTGGGGATCACGCACCTCGACAAGGTGGTGGTCACCCACACCGACGGCGACCACGACGGCGGCTACCCGAAACTCCAGTCTTCCGGCGTGATAGACGGTTCGACCACGAGGTACGACTGGACCAACACCACACCGGGACAGGTTTTTTACTCCGGGGGCGACGCAACGGTCACCTGCGTGACGTCGAACGGCTATATCATCGACGGCGCCTACAAGGATCCCGGCTCGACCACGAACGGGACCTCCGTAGGCGTGGTGGTGAGATTCCGGGGGTTCGACTACCTGTCCTGCGGCGACCTCGAGTCGAGTGCGGAACAGATTCTGGGCGGGCAGCTTGCCGCCAGGGGGTGGAAGATCGACGTGTTGAAAGTCGATCACCACGGGAGCAAGTACAGCTCCCCGATCACCTTTCTCCAGAATGTCCTGCCCGAATTCGCCGTGATCATGGTGGGGCAAAACTCATTCGGCCACCCCACGCAGGAGACGATCGACCGTTTGAACGACCCGACCGTGCGGGTGCAGAAGATCCTGCAGACCGAGGCGGGGGCCGGGGGAACCGCCTCCAATGTCCAGGTGGCGAACGGCCAGATCGTCATCGTCACGAACGGCGCCACGTACACGTTCAGGA
>JBAXOY010000023.1:0-30465 GCA_037133055.1 Chlamydiota bacterium | reverse complement strand
CGCACACGCCGAAGCCCACCAAGACGCCGACGCAGCGGCCGACCGTTACTCCCACTCCCACGGCCACTCATTGCATAACGCACACGCCGAAGCCCACCAAGACGCCGACGCAGCGGCCGACCGTTACTCCCACCTCAACTGCAGACTGCACCTTTACACAGGGGTTTTGGAAGAATCATCCGGGCTCCTGGCCTGTATCCTCTCTTTCAATCGGGGGTGTCATTTATTCGAAGGCCCAGGTACTGAAGATTCTGCAAACGCATCCGAGAGGAGACGTAACATTCATACTTGCCCATCAACTGATCGCCGCCAAGCTGAACATCGCCCGCGGGGCGGATGGTTCCGTGGTGGCCGCAGCAATTGTCAGCGCGGATGCGTGGTTGTCCATACATCCCCTGGGAAGTAAACCCACGGGCCTTGCGAGAAGCATCGGCACCGAATATGCCGAACTACTCGATGCATTCAACAGCGGCGCAATCGGACCGGGGCATTGCGATGAAATCGATCGCGTTCCTGCACCTGCTCCTTCTGTTGAGCCGCATTGGCAGCGGGATGCGGGAAGATTTTCTTCTTCCTTGCGACTTGCGGAAGACGACAATGCGGCATTCGATTTTCCATCGTCGCCACAATTCCCTCTAAAACATGGTGAACTATGAAAATGGCACGCCTTTTACCGCCGGTGGTCCTCGCCGTGCTCCTCTGTGTACGCCCCGCCTTCTGCCTCGTTGACATCAACAAGGCGTCGGAGAGCGAACTCGATGAGCTCCCGGGCATTGGCCCGGCGTATGCGAAGAGGATAATAGAGGGCCGACCCTATGCAAACATCAATGATCTCAAGCGTCTCAAGGGGTTAGGGGGCAAAATCTTTGATAAGTTCAAGGATATGATTACGGTCGGCGCTTCGAAACCAGCGAAAAAGGTGACCCCCGAAAAGGTAGCGGCGCAGAAGCCGATCGAGGTGCCTGTATATCCTGTTGAGAGTTATAAATTGTTCAAGTGCTATAAATGCAAAAATCAGTATAAGGTCTCGAGCACGCTAAAGGGAGGATGGTGTCCCTATTGCAGTGCGAAGTGGAACGTCGGCGAGACGGCGTCAACTCCCTCTGAATCATCCGCCAAAAATGAAACCGCGCCGGGAGTGATTTCCTTTGAAGATGCCGACGATTTCGTCGATCAGATCAAAACGGTGGAGGGGACGGTCGTGGGCACGCACGTTTCCGAAAGCAACGGGAATCTTTACCTGAATTTCCATCAGGATTACCGCAGCTACTTGTCCGTCCATATCCCCGCCGCTGATCTCTCCAAGTTCCACAGCGACGCCGCATCGTACTACGAGGGCAAGAAAATCAGGGCTACGGGGAAGATCGGCAGGGAAGAGGATGGAAACTATCTCCGCATGATTGTGGCGAATCCCGCCAACCTGAAGGTGATCCAATAGAACCGGGGGGCACTGGCCCCCCTCCGCCGGGAAAGTGAATTTTCGCACCGTACAAACTTCTTCCCTCGCCGCACTTCCTTCATACGTTTGCGTCCTCCTATAAAAGAGGCATCTGTGAAAAGAACGGATTTTCCCGGCGGCATCGCGGTATGCCTGTGGACGTTATTGTTCATTCCCGCGACTCACGCCCAACTTGCCGCTGCGCCGTGGCCGATGTTTTGGCGGAATTCCCCTCCGACGGGATTAAGCCCCTACGTCGGCCCCTCCATACCGACTCCGGCGTGGAGCTATAACAAGGGCGGCGTAATTTCCCCGCCTGCGATAGGGGCGGAGCCGCGGTTCGTTCCCGGCGAGCTCATCGTCCGGTACTCCGAAACCGGTTCCGCCCGCCTCGGCGGGGCGGTCCCGGGCGGTGTCGCCGCGACCCTCGACCTGAAGTACGGTCTCCGCGACAAAACGCCCCTCATACCCGCGGTCCGCAAGGGGAAAACAGCCTCGGGCGCGGCGGCTCTCCGGGAAACCCTCTCGCGGGTCTCGGTCCTTCGTCTCGACCCGGGCGCCGACGTCGAGGCGGCGGCGCGCGAGTACCGGAAAACCCCCGGCGTCGAGGACGCCCATCCGAACTACATCTTCGAAACCTCCGTCGTCCCCAACGACACCCTCTACCCGCAGCAGTGGTCCCACGGGAAGATCGGCTCCGAGAACGCATGGGATGTGGAGACCGGGGACGCGGCCGTCCCGATCGCGATCGTGGACACCGGGGTGGACTGGGGGCACCCCGACCTCGCCGCGAACATCTGGACGAACGCGGACGAGATCCCCGACAACGGCCTCGACGACGACGGGAACGGCTACGTGGACGACGTGCGCGGCTGGGATTTCACCGACACCGAGAGCCCCGTCTACCCCGGAGAGGACGGGACCGTGCGCGACAACGACCCGATGGACGTCCAGGGGCACGGCACGCACTGCGCGGGGATCGCCTCGGCCGCGTCGAACAATGCATCCGGGATCGCCGGTGTCGCCTGGAGCTGCTCGCTGATGCCCGTGCGGGCCGGCTACAAGGGGGCGGACGGGAACGGCTACCTCGAGACCGATGACAGCGCCGCCGCGATCGTCTACGCCGCCGATAACGGCGCCCGGGTCATCAGCATGAGCTGGGGCGGGGGCGGGGTCTCGAGCACCATCCAGTCGGCGATCCGGTATGCCCATGCGGCGGGGGTGGTCCTCGTCGCCGCCGCGGGGAACGACGGCTCGACGGCGCTCAAGTACCCGGCCGGCTACAACGAGGTCGTTGCGGTGAGCGCGACCGATTCGAACGACGTCCGGCCGTCCTGGTCGAACCACGGCCCCTGGGTGGATGTCGCCGCCCCCGGGGCGGGGATCCTGAGCTGCGTACCGAGCGCAGGCTACGAGTCGTGGAGCGGGACGAGCATGGCGTGCCCGCACGTCGCGGGGCTTGCCGGGCTCATCCTCTCCCGATCCCCCGGGTTTACCCCGGAGCAGGTCCGGCAGGCGCTGCGCGTTTCGGCCGACGACATCGGGGCGGCCGGATGGGACGGCGACTTTGAATATGGGCGCATCGACTCCGCGGCGGCGCTCGCCGCGGATTCTCCGCTCGAGGCGCGTCTCTCCTCCCCCGAGCACTACGCCTCCGTCGAGGGGACGGTGACGGTGGCCGGGAGCGCCTGCGGGACCGGGTTCGACCACTACCGCCTCGAGTACGGCGCCGGGGACGCCCCGGCGTCCTGGACGGCGATCGGGGGGGCGGTGACCGCCCCGGTCTCCCACGGGACGCTCGGGGCTTGGGACGTGAGCACCCTTCCCGACGGGAGCTACACGCTGCGGCTCGCCGCGGCGAACGCCCTCGGGACGGAGTTCACGGACCGGACGGCGGTGACGGTCGCGCAGGTCGAACTGGCGATGACGAATCCTCTCCACGGGGACGTGCAGCGCCTGTTCGACGTGAACATCGAGATCCGGGGCACCGCCGCGGCGGCCGGATTCGAGTCCTACACGATCGAGCAGGGGGCGGGGGAGTCCCCCTCCTCCTGGAGTGCGGACGGCATCGCCCTCGAGAACGGGGGGTTAATCGAGGTGCGGGACGGCCTCCTCGGATCGTGGGACACGACCGGGCTCGTCGACCCGGGCGCGTATTCACTCCGGGTCACGGTGCACTACGCGGGCGGCCTCGAGTCGTCCGCGGTCGTGACGCTCCGCCTCGATCCCTCCATCCTCCCGGGCTGGCCGCAACGGGAGCAGAACATCGGCCCCATCGCAGCGGGCGACATCGACGGGGACGGGGACCTCGAGCTCGCGGCGATCTGGAACCACCAGAACGGGCTGAGCGTGGGGGTGATCGCGTGGCACCACGACGGGACCGTCGTCTCCGGCTGGCCGGTGGTAGCCCGAGGGCTGTCGGGCGGGGGGAGGATCCCTCCCGTCGCGATCGGGGACCTCGACGGCGACGGGGACAACGAGGTCGTCGCGGGCTTCGGCTGGAACGGCGACTCGGTCTACGCCTTCGACGGATCGGGGCAGGTCCTTCCCGGCTGGCCGCGGCAGGGGCAGTCCGGGGTGGGAATCCCCGTCCTCGGCGACATCGACGGGGACGGGGACCTCGAGGTGTTCGCAGGCGGCAGCTCGCTCTCTGCCTGGCACCACGATGGGACGCCGGTCGCCGGATGGCCGAAGAGCGGGGCCTCGACCTCCCCCGCGATCGGGGATGTGAACGGCGACTCCGTCCCGGAGATCGTCTCGATCTGCGGCGCGGCCCTCTGCGCGTTCGCTGCCGACGGGACGGCCATCCCCGGCTTCCCCATCGCCCTCGAGGACGGGGCGGAATTCCCGCCGGTCCTCGGAGACCTCGACGGGGACGGAATGGTGGAGGCGGTGTTCTCCCTCCTGAACAACAAGGTCTGCGCCGCCCGCTTCTCGCCCCCCGGCCTGATGGCGGGGTGGCCGACGGCCGCCTTCGGCTCGGAGATCCCGTCTCCTGTCCTCGGCGATCTCGACGGGGACGGAGACCTCGAGATCGTCGCGAGCAGCGGCTGGTCGAACACCATCCACGCTTGGCACCACGACGGGCGGAGCCTCCTGAACTGGCCTGTCGCCCTCCCGTACGCGGTGCGGATCTTCGGGACCCAGGTGATCGGGGATGTCGACGGGGACGGGGACATGGACGTCGTCACGGGCGTCGAGGTGTCGTCGGGTGACGAGAGGATCTTCGCCTGCGGGGCGGACGGCGCCGTCCTCGCGGGGTGGCCGAAGCTGCTCCGGGCGATCTGGGGCTACGGGATCATGGGGTCGCCCGTTCTCGCGGACCTGGATCTCGACGGCGATCTCGACCTCGCCGTGAGCACGAACAGCTACGTCCTCTCGAGCCCGGACGGCCCCGCCGTCACCGACGTGTACGCGTGGGACCTCGGGGTCCCGTTCTCCGACGGCTCGCTCGAGTGGCCGATGTACCAGTACGACGCGATGCACCGCGGATATGTCCCCCCAACGCCCACCCCGACTCCCACGCCGTACGGGACCCCGGGGACCCCGCCTCCGACCGCGACCCGCACTTCCAGGCCGACGCGCACGCCCACGCGGACGCCCACGGCGACGCCGACGTGCACGCCGACGCCGACGTGCACGCCGACGCCGACCGCTCTTCACAACGAGGATTTCGAGGGCGCATCGTATCCGCCGGCGGGGTGGACGGAAAGCGGGACGGTCTGGTGGACGAACACCTACCACAGCGCCACCCATTGCTCTCAGATCAACGCGAACGCCGACTACCTGATCACGCCGCAACTCACCACTCCGGGCGCGATGACCTTCTGGTACAGGGGCACGAGCGGAAGTCTCATTGTGGAAAGTTCGACAAGCCCGGACCCCGGAGGGACATGGACGGCGGTCACGGGAAGCCCGTTCTCCGGGAGCGGCTCGTGGGAGCTGAAAACGGTCTCCCTTTCCGGGCTCACCGATATCTATATCAAATTCAGGCGCACCCCCTCCGCGGGGAACCACTACATCGACGATGTCGTGGTGTCCTACCCGGAGAACACGCCGACGCCGACGAAGACCCCCACGATCACCCCGACGCCGACCATCACTCCGACGCCGACCATCACCCCCACCCCGACCGAGACGCCGCCCGTGACGCCGATCCCGTTTGCCGTGCACATCAGCTACCAGCCCGAGGGTGCGCCGACGCCCTGCGGATACTATCAGGATAGCGGAGCCACATTTGCGACGCATTCCGGGCCTGATGGAAACATGGATTACGGCTGGCAGTGATAAGAAAACTATAGACACATCCCTCATTCAGACTGGTAGTCCACCCGCAGTAACACCCGTGCAGCCCCAACTATATGCCGTCGACCCTCCGGCATCGTCGTCTTCCGCCCCCCGTGTGCCGACCGCACATTGGGCGAGCGCATCAGGAAGATGCGACTGGAACGGGGTTCCACCCGGGAAAGACCGGCTAAAGCGATTGGAGCGGATAAAAACTCCATCCTGCGCCGGGAAACGGGGCATCATAGATAGAGGTCTCATAGAGAGATGTGTACTCAATGTCGCACATAATGTGTTACGCTACACGGAAAGGCGGTGCTATTTTCCAGTGAATCGCGGCTGTATGGCTGCAGCCGCCGGGATCACTGTCCGAAAAGGGGAGCTCCGGCTTTATGAGGAAAAAAATCCCGAAGGAAAAAATCCTGATAGTGGACGATGAGAAAGACACATGTGATATGCTTTCGGATATTCTGACCGATGAGGGATACATCCTTTCTCAAGCCCGCACCGGGGGAACGGCCCTCAAAAAGATCCGAGAAGGAAAGCCCGGCCTTGTCCTCCTTGATATCAGGATGCCCGTCATGAACGGGCTGGAATTGCTCAAGCGGATAAAGCGAATGACCGGGAAAACGGCGGTCGTCATGATAACCGCCCATGCGGACGTTGATACGGCAAGAGAATCCATGCGGTTGGGCGCCTCCGATTATATAACCAAGCCGTTCGACATCGGGTTGATAAAAGCGGTTGTCAGGGAGGTCCTCGCGATAAGGGCTCCCCGGAACGCGTTGCCGGGACGGAAGAAAAACCCAAAAAAGCAATGAGAGAACTGATCTACGCGCCCGTTGTGCATACCGAGGCCGACCTCGGCACCCTCTCCGGCGCCGCAAAAGGGGAGTATATCGCGAAGTATGGAGAAGAGAAGTGGAACCAGCATGTGCGCGTTATCACCGATATGTGGGACGGGTTGAGGAAGAAGATCACCGGCATGAATGTGCCGTATCAGAGCCTGAGGATATATCAGGATGGATTGCCGGTGTGCGGGAAGGTAATGGAGATTGTCCGGGAGGTGGCGGAGAAGGGAAGCGCGAACTATCGGCTTGTCATGGAGCTTGTCGGGCTGGGAGCGAGGGTGGAGGGCACTGAGGATCCGGTATTGCTGCTTGAGGAATACAACAATCTGAAGCGGCTCTATCAGGCTTCCAGCGCGGAGGAGAGAGCGGAGGCCATTCGGCGCTATAATGATACCGAGGAGGAATTGCTGATAAAGCGGGATACATTCATCAGTGAGCGGATCAGGGGGACTTTGGCGGATGGCGAAACCGGGCTTCTTTTTATCGGGATGGAGCACCGCGTGCATAAGTATCTGGAAGGGATAAAGATCACCTATCTGATATACCGGTTGCCTTTCAAGGAGGGCCTTGCGGGAGGCGAACCGCGATGAAGAAGGCAAGGGTTTTCAAGGGGCCCATGAGAGCACACTTTTGGCAGTACCGAGTATTCCAGTAGGAGCAGGGCATGATGAATGATTCCGGAAGACAATGCATCTCTGTTGAAGAGTTCATTGACAGCGTGATTATTTTAGACCGGGAGGGAAAAATCAAAGAAGTTAACCGTGCGACCCTGGATCTTCTGGCGTATGACAGGAAGGATTTATTGAACACGCCGATGAGAAAGGTGTGCAAAGCATTTTCTCTCGCCGGGATTATGAAAAAAGTCCCGATCAGGGATTATGAAATGATATATCGGGACGGGCGGAATGATGAAATCCCCGTGAGTGTTAATGTGTCCGCCGCTAAAACCGGGGAGGAGATATCTGATGTTATCTTAGTCGCCAGGGACAGCAGGAAGACAAGGGAATTGATCATGGAACTCACCGGGTCCAGGAGGGAGCTCGAAAAGTCTTACGCAAAGCTGCATGACAAGAAGGATGACCTTGTGAAATCCGAGAAACTCGCGTTCACAGGCCGCATCGCCGCCAACATCGCCCATGAGATAAGAAACCCTCTCACGAATATTGCCATGTCTGTGCATGCCCTTGAAAAGACCCTTACGCCGGAAGGCGCTTCATCCAGATATATTCAAGTGATCGTGAGAAATGTGGAAAGGATTAACTTTTTGATCACGGAACTGCTCAATTGCGCGAGGCCGTCGAAACTGGACCTTCGTATGCATGATCCGCACAAGATATTGAATAGCGCGCTGGATTCCGCCAGGCTGATGATAAAATCGCAAAATATACGGGTGGTCAAGAAATTCGCCGCGAGACCGTTAAAGATCAGTGTTGACAGGGAACATATCGAGCGTGTCTTTCTGAACATGATAAAAAATGCCGGTGATGCGATGCCCGGAGGCGGAAAATTGACCATCGCCACTGAGCGCAGCAACGAGTCCTTTGTGGTGAGGATACAGGATGCCGGCAGGGGAATTCCGGAGAAGGATATTATCAGGTTGTTTGACCCTTTCTTCAGCACTAAGAAGCAGGGCGTGGGCCTGGGCCTGACTGTATGCTATGGGATCATCGTGAGTCACGGTGGGACTATAGGGGTGGAAAGCATCCCCCGGAAGGGTTCCGTGTTCACGATCTCCCTGCCGATGTTCCGAGAAGTCGTGCCCGAGTAAATAAAAAATTTAGTCGCGCTGGCCAGATAAGGATAAGGTCATGACGGAAATAAAATGGGACATCAGGAGAGGACCTGAGATATACAGAACGGTGTATGATGGAAGATTGAAGAATTGGATTTCCACGGGAAAAATAAAAAGGGGGGAGATCCTTGTCTGGACGAGCGGCTTCTCCGGATGGCGGAGGCCCGAAGAACTTGAGGAGTTAGGGCAATATTTTGAACGCTGGGAGAAGAGTCAGTCGGAGGAGAGGGAGAGGGAGAGGAAGAGGAAGAGGAAGAGGAAGAGAGCACAACCCATACCGCTCTCGAGAAAGCCGATAAGAAACATATTGCTCATAGAAGACGAAAAGGATTTATGTGATCTCTTGTCCGAATCCATGGTCAGTGAGGGCTATAATGTGGAAATCGCCCGCACGAGAAGAGAAGGCATCAATATTTTAAAGAAAAGCTCCCCGGACCTGGTATTCCTTGATTTGAAGCTGCCGGATGGCGATGGGATGTCAGTCCTTTTTCAAATACAGAAGAGCAACCCCAATACAATCCCGGTTATTATCTCGGCATATGGGAGCGCGGAAAGAAGCGAGGAGGCACGGCGCAAAGGGGCTTATATATTCATAGACAAGCCGTTCACCGACAGAGAGATATTAAAAGTCATGCGAAAGCTTCAAAGGAAGAGAAATCCACGGCGTAGAGTAATGCCTCAGTCTCGGGGCGCCACCTGCGAGGTGTCTTGAACATCCCGCCTCGCAGGGGGCCGTCGAGAGAGGACGGCATACCCGCCATGCCTGAGGGAGCACATGGAATCCATTTTGATTGTTGACGATAACGCGGATTTGCGCGCGGCCATCTCCGATCTCCTGATGGAGGCGGGGTTTGACACGTGTGCGGTTGAAGAGGGGAAGGCCGCGCTTAAACAGGTCAGGAAGGCCGGTCCGGCCCTGGCCCTGGTGGACATCAAGCTCCCCGGGATGGATGGGGTTGAGCTTTTAGAGGAGATGAAAAAGATCGACAAGGACCTCATCGTTATAATGCTCACCGCGTACGGCGATATCAAGAGCGCGGTCAGGACGATGAGCATGGGGGCGTGGGACTACATAACCAAGCCCTTTGACAATGAGGAATTGATTGTAACCATCAGGAAGGCGCTGGAGGGCCGCCATCTGATCCGTGAGGTCGAGTCCCTTAGAAAGAGACTGGGCGAGAAGACCCTGATGACCGAAAAACTGGGGGAAAGCCCCGCGATACGTCGGGCGGTAGAACAACTGAATATTGTCTCACCCACCACTATGACGGTGCTCCTCCAGGGGGAGAGCGGCACCGGCAAGGAATTGGTCGCGCAGATGATTCATCAGCACAGCGGGCGCAGGGAAAAGCCGTTTGTCGCGGTGGATTGCGGGGCCATGCCCGACACGCTGATGGAGAGCGAACTGTTCGGATACGAGAAGGGGGCTTTTACGGGGGCAGATTCCCCGAAGGCGGGCAGATTCGAACAGGCGCACGAGGGGAGCCTTTTCCTTGACGAGATCGGCAATCTCTCCGACGGCGCGCAGGCAAAGCTCCTCCGGGCGCTCCAGGAGAAAACGATACAACGCCTGGGGGGAAAAAGAATCATACGCGTCAACGTCAGGGTGATCGTGGCCACGAACCTGGATCTGTCCACGCGCGTGAGGGAGGGGAAGTTCAGGAAGGATCTTTTTCACAGGCTGAACGAATATTATATCGAGCTTCCGCCCCTCCGCGACAGGGAGGGGGATATTGTTTTTCTGGCGGATCAGTTCAGGCGGGAGGCCAACGACGAGTTCAACAAGAAGGTAAAGGGCTTTTCCGCCGAGGCGATGAAGTCCATGACGGGCTATCCCTGGCCGGGCAATGTGAGGGAGCTGAGGAACGTGGTGAGACGAGCCGTGCTCACGGCGGGCAGCGGCAATGTCGATCAGTGCCATCTGTCTCCGGACATGCTGACCCTCAAGGGGCAATCCGGCCTGCAGTGGCGGGAGGAAGAGGCCGTAACGGGCCTGGACGCCGGGACCTCTTTTGAAGAGGTCACCCGGCAAGTCGGGAGGCAGTTGCTCGATGGCGCCATAAGAAAGGCCGGCGGCAATAAGGCGCGAGCGGCAAAGATGCTCGGGCTGGACAGAAAAGCCCTGTACCGGAAGATGAAAAGCCTTGGGATGCGCCTCAACGGCGAAGGAACGGAGTAGGGAATATTTGAGACGCCATTCTTTTACAAGAGTAGATGGGACGCGGATTGCCGCGGATACACGCGGATTTTTAGCGCAGCGTGCTCCCATCGCGAACCTTTAATCTTGGACCATTGTGGTATCTGCGTGCTCTGCGTTCGTCTGCGTCCCGAAAGCCTTTTTTTGTTCCGCATTTTATCCGCGTTCATCCGCGTCCTATTCACCCCTTGAAATCCTTTGCCGTTTCTCAATCTGCGTCCCGAATGCCGTGTCCCTTTATGCCTTCACGCCATGGTCTTATCTGCGTCCATCCTGACGATCCGCGTTCATCCGCATCCCGGCGTTGAAGCGTGTAATGCTACAGATGATAGCCTGCCCCTTGTACCTGTCCTGATTCCACCCCATGCTGTCCCTATAATGCCACACATTTAAGTGCTGTTTTTTACGAAGTCTGCAGGGCAGCATTATTTCTATCCTATTTAACCTGCTCCAAGTGAACATGATATAACATATAGTAATGACCAGTGTGGAGCAATCAGATAACGGCACGGGTTATGCTTTCTTAAGCAAACAGACGTTGATAACGGGTGACAAATGCACGAGAAGAATCAGTCGGATAATCCTTTGGATCTGAACATAGGCGTTTTGCGGAAGAGAGCGGAGGGGTTCGTGACTGCCAGGGAATATATCCTCAGGGAAACGAAGCTGATGGAAAGGCAGTGCAGGCAGGGCGGCCTTACCCCCGAGGAATGGGTCTCCAAATTTGCGGCTTCTTACTGTAAAATGCGCGCGCACCGGGTGTCGTCGCAGAACTCAGAATAGAAATTACCCGCCGGAACGGCGGGTGTTGCTTCAAAAATCCAAAAAGGGAAGGAGGTGAGTCAGATGGCAGTGGAGAAAACGATCGGTTCATCCAGCCTGGTTGAGGTTATAGACCGGATACTGGACAAGGGCATCGTGGTTGACGCCTGGGTGAGAGTGTCGCTGGTGGGTATTGAGCTGCTCGCTGTTGAAGCCAGAATCGTGGCGGCATCAGTCGAGACGTACCTGAAGTATGCCGAGGCAATCGGCCTGACCGCGTCAGCGGCGTAAATCCACCCATTCCCCCCTTTTAAGGGGGGGAGGGGGATTTAGGTGAGTGGCATGGGGTAGGTTGTCATCAACATCCAGCTCGGGAAAGGAACGTGTACCATGGCAGTGGAAAAAACGATCGGTTCTTCCAGCCTGGTTGAGGTTATAGACCGGATACTGGACAAGGGCATCGTGGTCGACGCCTGGGTGAGAGTGTCGTTGGTGGGTATTGAGCTGCTCGCTGTTGAAGCCAGAATCGTGGCGGCATCAGTCGAGACGTACCTGAAGTATGCCGAGGCAATCGGCCTGACCGCGTCAGCGGCGTAAGCGGAGAAAAGGGTGCTTGCCGAGGTATCCTCCGCAAGGCGGGGCATATCTCGCCAAGCAATACCTTTAACCTATTCGAAATGAATGGTTAGGGAGCGGAACAATGGGCTTTGAAGAAGGGGCGACCGGCGTTGTTGAAAACATGGTTTTCTCCTATGACGCCAGGCTTCAAGAGATTGAATCCGCTTTTGACACAACCCGCCGGATCATTTCAGATTTCCATAAATCCTTTTCAGAGATAAAACAAGAAAGGGACAGGATCAATTCCGATCTGAAAGAAGCGCTCGCCCGGAATGGATCACTCAGAAAAAGGGACTTCGATACCATGATCGTGGGGTTCCTTTCCGTTCAGGAGGGCGAAGAGAGGGAAATCGGGAATCTGGTGGACGGCTATTTCTGCGAGCAGGGAAAGACAGCGGGGGATTTACGGGAGGGGCTTAAAAAATTCAGAGAGTGCCTTGTCTCAGGCGAGTCCGTGAGGGTCAGGGAATACCGGGCGATGATCAGCAGGATTATCGCCGCACAGGAAGAAAGAAGGAATGAAGTAACCGCCAGACTTAAGAAATTCCAGCAAAAACAACAGGAGATTGCAAAGAGGCTGAAAAGCCTTTCTGCGAAAGGTCGGGAACTTCGCATAACGGATCTCAAACTGATGCTCGAAGAATACAACCCACGCCATACGAGCGGGGCAGCCCGCCGGGAGGCGAGGAAAACCGAGGTCCATCGCATGCTCGACGGTTTCAAGAATAGCAGGTGGGAAGAGGAGGAAGCCAGGCGGGCGCGAAGCGCGGCCGCGTCCTCATGCGAGGGGGTGATAGACACGACCATTAACTCCGTCACCAAAGATGACAGGCGCGGGTGAGCCGTGTGACGGGGATTACATACTGCAGCGCCGGACCTCTACAGGGGTGCGCGTGGTGAAACAGCGCCTCGCCAATGGGGTGGGGCGGATTCAAAAAGAGAGGGGGAGAACATGGGAATTGCCGATGAGATGAAAGGCATAGCTGATAATATCATATCTTCTCACGGAGTGAGGGTGAAGGCACTGGGACAGATTGTCAGTGACGTGCACGACACCCTGGGCAACGCCCGGAAAACGGTAAGGGGTTTTGCGTCCGACAGGAAGAAGATGAGCGCGGGACAGGCTCAATTTCTTGGGGGCTTCGTGGGGGATCTGACCAAGAGCGTCGGAAACCTCCTTGGCGGGTTTCAGAAAGATCACAAGGGAATGGCCGACGACCTCAGGGCAAGCCTCGAGAAGAACACGAAGGCTATCGAGACGCACGTCAAAGCCATCGAGACGGACGTCAAAAACAAGTTGAAAGAGTTTTCCGACGCCCACTCCCAGATGAGCAAGGAACAAAGGAAGGATCTTGCCAGGTTTGTGGATGCCCTTGTCAAGGAGGTGAAAGGGATTATTGCCAATGCGGCGGACCTGATGAGCGGTTTTGAATCCGAAAAAGGGAAAATGGCCGGCGCCTGGCGCTCCATGTCATCCACGATGGCCAGAACGAGAGCGGGCAAGAGACCTCTTGAGGTGAGCGGAAGGGCGGAGACAAAAACCGTTGCGCAGGCTGTCGCGAAGCCGAAAAAGAAAAGAGGAAGACCGAGGAAGAGAGGATAAACTCACCCCTGACAGGGAAGCCTGTCTGAATGACCGGCAGGCAGGGGTGGTGGGGCAGGCCCCCCTACCCCCCCTTTTTCGGGGGGCAGGGGGGGTTTATTCTGCGGGAACCGAGGCGTTGTCGGGAACTTTGAAATGACCACTGCGACCAGAAAGATAGCGTGCGTGTATTGCGGGGGGCGGGGGAGGGATCCGTTCAACCTTTTATCAGCGCTCGCCACGTGCCAGGTGTGCGGCGGGGGGGGCACGGTAAGCGTCGGCAGCCCTGCGGTACGGTGCGCCTTTTGCAAGGGGACCGGGATTTTTCCTCGCGGCGCAAGAATCACCTGCTCTGTGTGCGGGGGGAGGGGGAAGGTCGCCGTGCGGGGGAGCACGTCGACCTGCCCGGGCTGCAAGGGCAGCGGCCGGTCGGTAGACAGCGGTCTTCCCTGTCCGCCGTGCGGGGGCAAAGGGGTGGTAAGAAAACGGTAACGGGCTATTGATTGAATGGAATAACTATGTGAGGATATCGTGAAAAGCCGCGAGGAGGGGAGGGGCCTCATAGAAAGCCTCCGGTCGGCCCATGAGGAAATGGGGCATAGGCTGATGGCTGACCGTGCGCGCCTCAGAAAGAAATTGACCGCCGACTATAGCGCCCTGAGGAATGAATCCGAATCAAAAGCAAAGGTGATCATGGCGGATTTGGATGAGGCGGGGAAATTGTGGAGCGAGGCGATCGAGCGATTGGAAGAGATGAGGAAGAAAAGAAAGGAGTGATAGGGAAATGATAGAAGAGATGACCACGGTGTTAGAGCCCAATCCGCTGCCGGACTTCGTTGAAACGGCGTATATCAAGGATGTCACCAACAGGGCGTTATCCTATATAAAAGCCGGGTTCCCGGTTCACTTCAGGGGGGCCTCCGGGACAGGAAAGACCACCCTTGCGATGCATGTGGCCGGTAAGATAGGGAGGCCGCTCGTCCTGGTTCATGGAGATGAGGAGTTTACCACTTCCGATCTCGTGGGAGGGGAGTACGGGTACAAATTCAGAAAGGTGGTTGACCGTTTTGTGTCCAGGGTCATGAAGATGGAAGAAGACATGGTGAAACACTGGGTTGACAACAGGCTCACGGTCGCCTGCAAATACGGGTTCACCTTGATATACGATGAGTTCACCCGCTCCCGTCCGGAGGCCAATAATATCCTCCTGTCCATCCTGCAGGAGAAGATGATGGATCTGCCGGTGGGAAGAGGAGGAGAGGAGCCCTATCTGAAGGTGGATCCGAATTTCGTCGCTCTCTTTACCTCCAATCCCGAAGAGTATGCCGGCACGCACCGGAGCCAGGACGCATTAAGAGACAGGATGATAACGATGGATTTGGGCCACTTCGACTATGAGACGGAGACGGCCATCACGAGGGCGAAGTCAAAACTGCCGAGAAAACAGGTGGAGGTCATAGTAAATATAGTGCGGGGACTCAGGGAATCCGGGAAGTGCGAGTTCGCTCCGACAGTCCGGGGTTGTATCATGATAGCGAAGACCCTCGCGACGTCCGGGCTTGCGCCGTCAAATGCGAACGGCACCTTCCTGCAGATGTGCCAGGACATACTGGCATCGGAAACCAGCAGGGTCGGGTCGAGGACCAATCAGGAGAGGGTGCGGGAGGTGGTCGCGGAGCTTGTGCAGAAATGCAGTGTAAATAAGAAATCGCCCGATGGCGTGAGTAAAGGGGATTGATCCGGAGTTTCAGCTCCGGCACATCCCCCCTTAAAAAAAGACGGGGGGGGGATTCTAAAATAAGAGGTGCCGATCATGACAGAGCAGATGACACATTCTATTCAAGCTACGAATCTTGCAGATATTCTTGAGAGGGTGCTGGACAAGGGTATTGTAATAGCCGGGGATATAAAAATACAGATAGCCGACATAGACCTTCTCAATATCAAGATACGGCTTTTGATCGCTTCCGTTGACAGGGCAATGGCCATGGGGATCAACTGGTGGCAGCAGGACGCATACCTTTCCACGAAGGCGAGGGAAAAGGAGTTCAAGAAAGAGAATGAGGTTTTAAAGAAGAGGATCGAGCGCCTGGAAGCGAAGATAAAGTGAACCGGAGGAGAGTATCATGAAGGGGCTGACAGAGATCAGGGGGATGAGGGGTATCAGGACACTGGGCGGCGGCGCGAGAAAGGGGATCCCGAGGAAGGAGAGTTCCATTTACCTTGATATGTTCGTTCTCCGCAAGGAAAAGGAACGACTGGAAAAGGAGATCTTCATATTCGACAAGAAGGTGCGGGAGGATAAGGATAAGCTCGATGACATCGCAAAAAAACTCGAACGGCTGGAAAAAAATGATGCGGCGAGCAGAAAGAAGGGCGAAAGAGGGGCGAGGAGCCGTCCGGAATCGCAACTGAAGAAGATGTCGCTGGACTATTGAGCGCCATCGGCGGGGTCACACACTGAGGCTGGACCGGGGACAGAGAGGAGAGAGCCATGATAAAGGGAAAGAAGCCCATCGGGGGCGGATCCGCCTATGGCGGAAAGAAGGAGAAGGAAGGGGCGGATTTCGACATCGGCATGGGGCAATTCAGCCTGGGGGGGTTGTTCAAAGGGCTTGAAAAATTGGTGGACCTGGCGGAATCCCTGAAAGAGGGGGGGGGCGAAATACGAAAAGAGGGCGAGATTGACCTGAGCCACCTGAAGGAGGGGATGAAAGGGGTTTTTGGTTTCTCTGTAAAAACCGCCCTCGGCGGCAAGCCGGTTTCTGTCGAGCCGTTCGGCCACAAGATCAAAAAAACTCCCCAGGGGCCGAGGGTCGAGGAGGAGCGGGAACCGATCGCCGACGTGTTCGACGAAAAGGAAGAGATCCGGGTGTACGCTGAAATGCCGGGGGTGAATGAAAAGGATATCAAGATTGATTTGAAAGGGGATATCCTGGATATTTCAGCCAAATCCGGCGAGAGGAAATACCGCAAGGAGATCCTGCTCACGGCAAAGGTCAACGCGGACACGCTTCGCTCAAAATACAATAACGGCATGCTGGAAATTAAAGTGATGAAATGTCACTCACGGGATTGAATAATGACGCGCTGAAACTGATCTTATTCGGAGGAAAGGGCGGGGTGGGAAAAACGACCTGTGCATCCAGCACAGGTTTTTATTTGGCCGGGCGCTATAAAACCCTGCTCATTTCCACCGATCCCGCCCATTCCCTTTCGGACTGTTTCGGCCAGCGCATCGGGGATGCCGTAACCGGGATTGAAGGCGTGCGGAACCTGAGCGCAATTGAAGTAAGCGCGGACAAGGCGCTCCGCCAGTTCAAGGCAAAGTACGGAGATGAGATACGATGGATTCTCGACAGCTCGACCTATCTTGACAATGCCGACATCGATTCCGTCTTTGCGCTCTCCATCCCGGGCATCGACGAGGTGATGGGGTTCAAGACGATCCTCGACCTCGTGGAGGAGGGAAAATTCGACAAGTATATCGTCGACACCGCGCCCACCGGGCACGCATTGAGGTTGCTCACGCTGCCCGGCATCCTCGACGACTGGATCAAGGTGGCCGCGAAGATGCGGTGGAAATATCATCGCGTGGTGGATGCCTTTGCAGGGCGGGCGAAGCCGGACAAGGCCGACGAGTTCCTCGTCGAAATGAAGAAGGTGGTAAAGCGGATCGAGGGCCTGCTCCACGACGGGCGGCGCTGCGAATTCATCGTGGTGACCATTCCGGAGGAGATGGCGATCGCGGAAACCGAACGGCTGGTGAACAGCCTCCGCGCGGCGGGAATCAACGTAACGCAGATGGTGGTCAATAACGTGGTGAGGTCGAGCGACTGCGATTTCTGCAGGGAGCGGAGGAAGGGGCAGGAAAAATACATCAAAATGATAAAGGAAAAGTTCGGGAAATTCGAGATTGTCATGATGCCGTTGCAACCCGGGGAGGTGAGGGGGGGCGAGTCCCTGATCAGGTTCGGGCATTCGCTTTGTGGAGCGTAGAGAAGCCTGCGCGACGACAGGCAGGGGCGAGGGCGGAGGCGATTTTTTCGGGGGCGATTGGGAAAAGACAGGGGATGGGGGCAGGATACGCGGAGGTTATCCGATGCTAAAAGTAAAAGAGGCGTTATCCAAGGATGTCGGGAGGTCTATCGCGAGAATAGATCCCGATGACATGAAGAAGCTCGGCGTCGAGGTGGGGGAGATCATTGAGGTTGAAGGGAAGCGGAAGACCCCCGCGAAGACGATGCCGTGCTACGCCCCGGATCGCGGCATGAAGATCATCCAGATGGACGGGATACTGCGCGAGAACGCGCAGGTGGGGCTTGATGACCGGGTGAAGATTCACAAAGTGGAATCGAAACCCGCGCGGAGCGTGACGCTTTCCCCCCTGACCATGTCGGGCTTGGCGGACCGGGAGAAGGACAGCAAGTACATCGGCTCGCTCATTGACGGGCTTCCGGTGATGGTGGGCGACCGGATACGGGCGGTGCTTTTCGGCACGCGGTCGTGTGATTTCAAGGTGCTCGATACGAGCCCCGATGGCGTGGTGGTGTTGAGCACCGCCACGGTGATACGGATCAAGACCAAGGAGGCGCCGGAGAAGGGGCCCGCGAAGGTCTCGTACGAGGATATCGGCGGCCTCGGCACGCAGGTCCAGCGTATCAGGGAGATGGTGGAGCTGCCGCTGCGCTATCCCGAGGTGTTCGAGCGGCTCGGCATTGACGCCCCCAAGGGCGTATTCCTTCACGGGCCGCCGGGGTGCGGAAAGACATTGATCGCGCGCGCGGTGGCGCACGAAACGGACGCGTACTTTACCAGCATGAGCGGGCCCGAGTGCATGGGGAAGTTTTACGGCGAATCGGAAGGCCGCATTCGGTCCCTCTTTGAGGAGGCCAGGGCGCATGCCCCCGCGATCATATTCATCGATGAGATTGAATCAATCGCTCCCAAGAGGGAAGACATGGGGGCCGAGAAACAGGTTGAGCGACGGGTGGTGGCCCAGCTCCTGGCGCTCATGGACGGATTGGAGTCACGGGGGCACGTGGTCGTCATGGCCGCGACCAACGTCCCCAACATAGTGGATCCGGCGCTGAGGCGGCCCGGGCGCTTCGACCGGGAGATAGCCATTCCCATCCCGGACAAAAACGGCAGGCTTGAAATACTTCATATCCACACGAGGGGCATGCCCCTGGCGCAGGACGTGAGCGTGGGGAAACTCGCGGAGATCACCCACGGTTTCGTGGGCGCCGATCTCGAGGCGCTTGCGCGGGAAGCAGCGATGTCGGCATTGCGGAAGATTCTCCCGAAGATAGACTTTGAGATGGCCGATATCCCCTACGAGACGCTCATGAAGCTTGAGGTGACGATGGATGATTTTCTGGAAGCGATGAAGGAGGTCGAACCATCCGCGATCAGAGAGGTTTTTGTGGAGGTGCCGGATGTCACCTGGGAGGATGTGGGGGGGTTGGATTCTATCAAGGAGGAGTTGAAAGAGGCGGTGGAGTGGCCGCTCAAGTACTCGGAGATATTCAAGAAGACAAACACCTCTCCTCCGAAGGGGATCATCCTGTACGGGCCCCCGGGGACGGGAAAAACCCTCCTCGCAAAGGCGGTGGCAAATGAGAGCGGAGTCAATTTTATCTCGGTGAAGGGACCCTCCCTCATATCAAAATACGTCGGGGAGAGCGAGCGGGGCATCCGGGAGGTCTTCAAAAAGGCGAAACAGGCGTCGCCCACCATCCTCTTCTTTGACGAGATTGACAGCGTCGTGCCCAGGCGGGGTTCCAGTTCCACCGACGCCCATGTGACGGAGCGGGTGATAAGCCAGTTTCTCACCGAGATGGACGGGATAGAAGAGCTCAAGGGCGTGATGGTGCTGGCGGCGACCAACAGGCTGGACCTTGTTGACCCGGCGCTGCTCAGGAGCGGCAGATTCGATCTGCTCCTTGAGCTGCCGATCCCCGACGAGGCGGCGCGGGGAAAGATATTCAAGATCCATGTCAAAAACAAGCCCGTATCCCCGGACGTTGATCTGAAGAGGATGGCCAGGGAAACCGAGGGCAAGTCGGGGTCTGATATCGAGCTTATATGCCGCAAGGCGGCGATGATTGCCATACGGGAGTTTATCGAACGCACGCCGAAAGGGAAGGACTCGCCCACCATCCAGAAGAGGCATTTTGAAGAGGCGATGAAAATGGTTGAGAGCTCGCGGAATCCGCGATCGCCATCCCATCACAAGGCTTGAGGACGGCTCGCATGAAGAGGGAAGGAAAATATATCTATGGAATCGTTGAATCCGATGAAGAGCTTTCCTTCGATCCGCACGGGATCGAGGGGGGGGAACGGGTGTACACCATTCCCCACAGGGATATCGCCGCGGTGGTGAGCGATTCCGAGTTGTGCGACTACGCCACGCTGCTGAAAAGTGAAGTCGCGCGGCGACTGATACATCATCAGCAGGTGATCGAGAGCGTGATGCGGCGGTTCTCGGTTATCCCGATGAGGGTGGGGACCTATGCGGACAGCATGACCCAGGCGCAGGATGTTCTTGCCCGTGGGTATGAGCTCGCGAAGGGGGTGTTTAAGGAAATCGCTGACAGGGTCGAAATCGACGTTGCGGTGACCTGGAGTGATTTCGACGCGCTGCTGAAAGAGACCGGGGAAATGAAAGAGGTCAGGGCGATCAAGGCAAAGCTCCTCGCGAGTTCAGACGGGGTGACCGTCCAGGATCAGATGACGGTGGGGCTTATGGTAAAAAAGCTGCTGGATGAGCGGAGAAATGCGTGCGCCGCCGTCGTTCTCCATGAGCTCAAAGGGGTGAGCTGCGGGTTCAGGGAGCACGAACTCATGGATGACACGATGGTGCTGAACAGCGCGTTTCTCGTCTCTCATGATAATCGAGAGACATTCGATGCGAGGGTGGATGAGCTCAATGCCCGGTTTGATGAGAAGCTTGATTTTCGGCGCATCGGGCCGCTCCCCCCCTATAGCTTCTTCACGCTTGAGGTGAACAAGCTGGGGAGCGACAGGGTCAATTGGGCGAGGCGGATTTTTAGTCTGGGCGACGCGGCCACACGGACGGAGCTCAAAAAAATTCACCAAAAATTAGCGTTTTCATCGCATCCGGACACGAATCCTGATGGAACCGATATGGAGAAGGTGTTTGATGATCTCACCAGGGCGTGGAAGATCCTCGACGAGTACGCCCGGGCGTCGGAGCAGGGAGGGGACAGTGAAATCCTTTCATTCAAAGACAGCGACATCAAAAGGAATTCCATTTTCGTAAGATGCAGGGAGTAATCGGGGGAGTGCGCACCATGGAAAAAGAAGGCAAATACATCTATTGCATCATCGGGACAAAGCAGGAGAGGAACTTCGGAGCCAACGGCATAGGCGGGAGGGGCGACGAAGTGCTCACGATCGGGTATGAGGACCTCAGCATGGTGGTGAGCAACCATCCCATGACGCGGTTTGTGGTCAATCGCGACAATATGCTCGCCCACGAGAGGGTGATCGAGGAGGTGATGAAGGAGTTCGACGGGGTGCTCCCGGTGCGATTCGGCACCGTCGCGAAGGACGCCGATGAGATACGCAACATGCTCGATAGAAGATACAGGGAATTCAAACATGCCCTGCGGGATATGGATCACAAGGTCGAGCTTGGCGTCAAGGGGCTGTGGAAGGATATGGAGTGCATCTATAGAGAGATCGGAGAGAAGAGCAAGGAAATCAGGCAGTTGAAGGAAACCCTGCGGAAATCGAGGGACAAGGGGGATATTGAGGAACGGGTGGAACTGGGCAAGATGGTCGAGCAGGCGTTAGCCAGGAAGAAGCGGCAGGAGGCGGAAAAAATCGTGGACGCGCTGCGGAGAACCGCCTTCGAGCACAAACTTAACAACACCACTGAGGACAAAATGTTCATGAACGCCGCGTTTTTGGTGGACAAGGGGCGGGAAAAAGAATTCGACAATATCATGGATGACCTGGGCAGGAAATATACGGATAGAATGACGTTCATGTACGTCGGGCCGCTGCCTGTATTCAATTTTGTGAATATCGTTATCTATCCTGAGGATTGGGAGAAATAGCGTTTAATGACAACCGACGATATCCGAGTGAAAAACGACACGCAAACGGGGGGCGGGGTGAAAGAAGGCAAGTATATCTATTGCATAATAGCGGCTGGAAAGCCCGATGCCTTTGGCCCCATAGGGATCGGCGGCAGGGGGGATGAGGTGCGGAGCTTCGGCGTCAATGACGTGGCCGCCGTGGTCAGCAACTCCCCCGTCAAGGAATACAGGGTGTCGCGGGAGAATACGATCGCACATGAGAAGGCGATCGAGGAGGTTATGAAGCATCATACGGTGCTGCCCGTCAGGTTCGGCACCATCGCGGAGAGCGAAGACAAGATGCGGAAGATATTGGAGAAGGAGCACGACCGATTCGCGCAGATATTGCGGCAGATGGATGGGAAAAAGGAGCTCGGCCTCAAGGCGGTGTTCAAGGAGGAATTCATATATCCGTCCATTCTGGAGAAATATGAGCATATACGGCGGAAAAAGGAGAAGATCGCGAATCTGCCGGCGGACAAAACCCATTATCAGCGCATGGAAATAGGCAGGATGGTTGAGGAGGCGCTCGGGAAGGAACGTGAGGAATATCGCGAGAAGATGCTGGAATTTCTTGCACCCGTCGCGCTGGATACCAAGATCAATGCAACGTATGGGGAGCGGATGGTTATGAATGCGGCGTTCCTGGTTGAGGAGCGGCGCGAAGAGGAGTTTGACCGGGCGGTCGAGGGGCTTGTCGAAAAATACGGCGAGACTATTAAGTTTAAATACGTGGGCACGCTCCCACCGTTCAATTTCGTGAATCTGGTGATAGAGACGGAGAGCTATTGATGACAAATGACAAAATCCAAATGACATTCGTCATTGGTAGTAGGGGGGGGGTCGAATGTTCCTGATCGACGATATCCTTCTCTCTCCTCTCAAGATGATTGTCTGGCTTGGGAGGAAGCTCGACGAAGTCGCGCAGAAGGAGTTCTCCGACGAGGGGAGGATAAAGGAGAAACTGATGGAGTTGCAGCTCAGGTTTGAGCTGGACGAGATAACCGAGGAAGAGTACACCGGCGCTGAAAAAGAGCTTTTGGAACGTTTGGACGCGGCGAGGAAACCAACGGGTGCCGGGGGCGGCGAGCGAGACGAGCATTGAAGCCGGCTTTTTTGGATCGGGGATTTTCCTTATGGAGGGGAGGTGCATCTATGGCAGCAATTCAGGAAGCGGGGAAAACGGTCGGCGATTTTTTGAAGAAAACGCTCAACGCGAAAGAAGTCACGGTCATCAAGGTCGTCCGGGTGAGCGACGGGTGGGAGACCGAAGCGGAGGTCTATGAGGATAGCGCCTTTATGAAATCAATCGGGCTCCCGGTCAAGGTGAAGGACAGGAACGTCTATACGGTCAAGCTCAGCGCCGACCTGGAAGTGCAGTCATACGGGCGCAAGGGGGAGGGAGAGTCGTCCGAATGAGCGCCGTGGAAAGCGGGAAAAAGGGTCTTATCTACCTGTACTGTGTGGCCGAAAGGGAGCCCGCGCCCGTCCTTGTGCCGGGGCTTGCGGCGGCGCCGGTCGCGGTGTGTCATCACGGTCTGTACGCCGTGGTGAGCGCGGCGGCCGAGACGGAGTTTGGAGAGGAGGGGCTTAAGAAACATCTCTCTGATTTTGAATGGGTCAAAACAAAGGCGACTATCCATAATACGGTGATCGGGGAAGTGATGAAGGGCGGCGCGGTCGTCCCGTTCAAATTGGGAACTATTTTTAACACGGACGCGAATCTCCGGAGCTGGTTGGAGAAGTACGAGGAGGAACTGGAGGACTTGTTGCACGAGCTCCACGGGAGAGAGGAATGGGGGTTGAAGCTCTATTGCGACACCGGCACATTGCGGTCATTTCTCGGCGCGCAGGATAAAGAGGCCGCGCAGATGGATAAGGAGATCGCCTCCTCCTCCGTTGGAAAGGCATTTCTGCTTAAAAAGAAAAGGGATGAGGCGCTCACTATCCTGGTCGATAAAAAGCTGAACGAGTATGGACAGGAGATATACGCCAGGCTGTGCGCATTGAGCGTGCGCGCGCGCATAAATAAGCTGCTTCCGCGGGAGGTCACCGAGAGGAACGACGATATGATTCTGAATGCCGTCTTTCTCGTGGACAGGAATGCGGTAGGCGGTTTCATCGATGCGACAAAGGATTTCAAGGATAGATTCTCCTCCCCCGGCCTTTCAGTCGACTGTACCGGGCCATGGCCGCCGTATAATTTCTGCGAGCTTTCGGAGAAACATCATGGCGGATAAGGTCGTAATAAAATCAAGGGATGTCACGCTCCTGGAGGTTCTCGACCGGGTGTTGAACAAGGGCGTGGTGATCAGCGGCGATATAGTCATATCGGTGGCCGATGTGGACCTTGTGTACCTGGGCTTGAAGGTGTTGCTGAGTTCGGTTGAGACCATGGAGAAGTTGAGGGGAGCGCCGTTTTCTGGGGCGCAGGAAGAAGCGAGCTGAAAATCCAAATGCCACACAACGTGATGTTTTGGATTTGGGACTTGGGATTCGGGATTTACCTGCCGACGGGCAGGCGGATTGTATGATCTACTCCTATTGCGTGATAGATTCCGGTGATACGCTCAAAGAACGGATCAATGGTCTGGATGGCGCGATTATTTATACCATCCCCCATCGCGATATCGGTTTGGTCTCAAGTGAAATAGGGAGGGTGATAAAGGATGCAGGGAGGACGGATGTCCTCAGGCACGAAGAGGTGGTGGAAAGAGTAATGGGCAGGTATGTCGTCCTGCCCATGAGATTCAACACGGTATTTGGAACAGAGGCTGACGCCGTTGATGTTCTCAGAAGGCGTTACGATGAATTCAAAAAGAACATCAACAGGCTCAGGGACAAGGTGGAATTCGGCGTCAGGATTATCTGGCCGGGGGAAAGGATAAGAGAAGGCATCGCGCGCGCGCATAAGAGTTCAACGGCCGGGTCAGGGGCGCCGGGAGACACTCCGGCTAAAAGGTATGTGAAGGAGAAGCTGGCGGAACATGAAACGCAGAAGGCTTTTGAACGAGAGGCGGAAAAGCACATACGCGCCCTGGAAAGCATTTTACAAGACGCCATTTCGGAAAAGAGGGCGGAAAGGCTTAAAAGCCGCGATCTGCTTCTTGACGCGAAGTATCTTGTGGGAAAGGGGGCGGCGAGGGATTTCCGGGAACTGTTCGAGCGTTTTAAAAAGGAGCACGGTGATTTCAGATATTTGTTCAGCGGCCCCTGGCCTCCGTATAATTTTGTGCGGGTGAGAATCCCCCCTAAACCCCTTTGCGCAAAGGGGGGAGTGAGTGAGGAAGCGCTGCCTCCTTTGAAAAAGGGGGACAGGGGGGATTCGGTCGGATGAGGGGAGATTGACCTGAGGTGAAGCATGAAGCGCAAAGTTGAGACTGATTCACCCGAGTTGTTCATGGACGAGCTGGAGAAGATACAGGACGCCCTCCCCAAAAAGATTGACGCGAATCCAAAGAATGTCGAAAAAGGGCTCGCGAAGCTGGTGCTCACGCTGGTGGAATTGATCCGGAAGCTGCTTGAAAAACAGGCACTGAGGCGGATAGAGGGGGGCAGTCTGACGGACGAGCAGATTGAACAGGTTGGCGAGACCCTGATGAAGCTGGAGGATAAGATAAAGGAGCTCAAAGGGATTTTTGGGCTCAAGGACGAGGATTTGAACATTAACCTGGGGCCTTTGGGAGACCTAATGTAAAGGGGGCGCAGGCCATGGAAAAGGAATCCAGGGCGATAGGCTGTCCGAAGTTTCTGCGGCAGGAGGATGCGATCAAGGGCATTACGGATACTCTCAACGCGGCCAAGGGGGCCGCGGCGAAAGCTGAGTTTGCCGGGGAGCTGAAAAAAGCGGTGGATCTCCTTCTCTCCTGCGAAGATCATGACGATAAGGAGTCCGACTGCAGGAACTGCCATTTCATCGGCCAGATACGCCGGAAGACCGCGGACCTTATTATGCGGGCAAGGAATCTGGCGTGAATGAAAAAGGGACAAAGCCTGAATGCCGATTGCGGGATCAGCGAGATAGCAAACCCGGCGTCCGGGGTGCGACCCTGAGCGGGTGTACGGGTCCCCGGGGGGGTCAAATGAGCGAACGGCGGGATTACCCGGAAGTCCGAGGCGACAAAACTGCAGAACCATACGCTCGTGGAAAAACTCCATGAAGATAGCTAATAAAATACGCTTCTCTTTTCTCATTGTTGGTTTGATTCCTGCGGGCGCCGCCGTGTCTATCTACGTGGTCGCGAGAAATAATCTCTCGGAGTCCATACGCAACAACTTGTCAACGGCGATTTCCGCGCGGACCGATCACGTAGAGACCTATCTCAAGATGCTGGAAACATCGGTCGGGCAGTTGTCAAAAAGCACGGTGCTGGAGAATCTTTTAAAAATAGGCGATAAAAAAAACCCGCGGCGGAATGAGGCTTTCGATCAGGCGATGAAAGAGCTGAAGAGGACAAAAGAGGCCAATCCCGCGATAGCTGAATTCCTGCTGATGTATAAAAATGGCACGGTGGCGGCCTCCAGCAACGAAAGCAGCGTCGGATCGAATCGATCCACGGACGCTCTTTTTCTAGGCGCGCGGAAAGGGAACTGCATCAAGGATGTGTATTATTCCGAAATATTTAAAGAGCCTTTACTGGCCGTATCCGCGCCGCTGGTGGACAGCCGCACGGGTGAATTTGCGGGCGTGCTTGCGGCGAGGGTAAAATTGGCCGAGTTAAACAGCATTGTTGCGGGAAAAACCGGCATGGGCCGGACAGGAGAGTTTTATCTCGTTAATAGATATGGGTATATGATCACTCCTTCCAGATTCGGGGAAGATGCGGTTTTAAAGCAGAGGGTGGACACTGAGAATACAAGGCGAGCCCTGTTGCATAAAGGCAGAGAACAGGTAGTATCCCACGAGAGAATCGGTGATTTCCCTGATTATCGCGGTGTGCGGGTCCTTGGAGCGCACGAATACCTGCCCCGGATGCAGTGGACTATGTTGGCCGAGATTGAGGCAAAAGAGGCTTTTGCGCCATTGGCTGAACTTCGCCTGATGTTCCTCATGGTTGTATTCATGACGCTCCTTCTCGCCATGGCATTGGGCAGGGGTATTACGGGAGCTATTGTCGGCCCGCTTCACAGTCTGCAAAAAGGGACCGAAGTAATCGGCGGCGGCAACCTGGATTACAGGGTGGGCACTGACGCGGGCGACGAGGTGGGGCAGCTTTCCAGGGCATTTGATCAAATGACGCAGCGTTTAAAGAAGACCACCGCATCCATAGACAGCCTTAATAAGGAAATCTCCGCGCGCACGCGGGCGGAGAACGTGCTGCGGATAAAGGATGCTGCAATCACCTCATCCATCAGCGGAATTGTTATTACTGATTTGGACGGCAATCTGAATTACGTCAATGATTCTTTTCTCAGACTTTGGGGATATGACGACGCACGAGAGGTTATCGGTAAATCAGTTTTCATGTTCTGGGATGATCCGGCACCGGCGCAGGTTGCCGCTGAAGCAATACGGCAAAGCGGGCGATGGTCGGGAGAATTGAATGGAAAAAAGAAAGACGGTTCCATCATCACCGTCCAGCTTGCGGGCAATATCATAGTGGACTCAGACTCTCACGCTGTAGGCATGATGGCATCATCCTTCGACATCACCGCGCGCAAGCGGGCCGAGGAGGCGTTGGAGGAAGCCCAACATAGCTTTAAGATTATATTTGATAGTGTGAATGACGGAATACTTATAGCAGATTTGGAAACCAGGAAATTTTATACAGCCAATAATGCGATCTGCAAGATGCTGGGTTATAGTCTGGAGGAAATCCGGAATCTAGGAGTCATGGATATCCATCCTAACGAGGACCTGCCGTGGATATTAGAGACTTTTGAGAGACAAGCAAAAGGCGATTTAACAATTAGTTCAGATATGCCCGTTAAAAGAAAGGATAATTCCATTTTTTATGTGGCTGTCAATGCCAATCTTCTGACAACTTATAATAAACGATATGTTATAGGCGTCTTTAGGGACATTACCGAGCGCAAGGAAATGGAGAAACGCCTCATGACGGCGGAGAGGCTGGCGGCCGTCGGCGCGTTTGTGGCGGGGGCCAGCCACGAGCTCAATAACCCGCTCGCCTGCGTGATCGGGTTCAGCCAGTTGGCGTTGGACAATCTGCGGCGGGGCAAGCCCGGCCACGAGGAATTGAAAGGCATACTGGAGAAGGTGATGAGCAACGCCGATCGCTGCAGGGCGATCGTGGGCAGCCTGCTCGCGAGCGGGAGGGGATACAGCGTTCAGTTGGCGCCCGTGAATGTTCATGAGGTTATAGATGAGGCGATTGAGTTAGCCGGGCGGCAGGCATCATTTGAGCGCATCGAATTGAAAAAAGATTATTCGCCGGATGTCCCCCTGGTCTTTGCGAACCGGGTCGCGCTATCGAAGGTTTTCGTGAATGTCGCGCTCAACGCCTGCCAGGCCATGGAAGGCAGGGGGACGCTGAAAGTCACCACGGAGAGGGAAGGCAATGGGGGGCGCGTTATATTCAAGGACAGCGGTGTGGGGATAAAAAAAGAGAATTTGCACAAGGTGTTTGAACCGTTCTTCAGCACCAAGGAGGTCGGCGAGGGCGTCGGGCTCGGACTGTCGGTGTGCGCCGGCATAATCAAGTCTCACTGCGGTGATATAACCGTGCAGAGCGACGGTGAAGGCCGGGGAACAACGGTAACCATTATGATACCCATTGAAAAGAAAGGCGGTCATGAAAAAAAAACCGGATGACGTTCATCGGTACCACATTCTTGCGATTGATGACGAGCCTGACCTGTGTTCGCTTTTCAAGGACATCTTCGAGGATGAAGAGCATAGCGTCACCACGGCGCAGGATGGGCTTGAGGGGTTGGAGCGATACGGCGAGCGTAAACCGGATCTTATCATTCTCGATCTTAAAATGCCGCGTATGGGCGGCATGGAGACGCTTCGCAATATCAGGAAGGTCGATAAAGATGTTATAGTGATAATCCTTACCGCATACGGCAGCGCCTTTACGGCGAGAGAGGCGGCTGATTTGAATGTCTATGAATACATCAGCAAGCCTTTTAACATAGAAACGGTCAAGAACGTGGTGAACGAGGCGCTGGCGTCCAGGAGAAAATGAGAACGATGAGCAAACCGTTCAACCTTCTGTACGTTCCCGTTCTTCATACCCATCGGGAGAGCGAGGATATTGTTTTCCTGTTGAAAGCAAACGGGGCCGGAGAACACGCGGATAAGCCGGGAGACGAGCACGACAAGTCAGTGAGAGACATGTGGGAGGGGATATACAAGAAGATTCAGGAAACCCAGGTTGTTTTTTCTTCTATGAGAATCTACCAGGACGCCATGCCTGTGTGCGGGATGGAAAAGGAGTTGGTGTCGAAACTTGCCGAAAAGGGGAGCCGGAACCATCAACTGATCCTTGATTTATTGAATAAAGGCGCGAGGATCGAGGGCACCGAGGACCAGCAGTTGCTGATCAAGGAATATGATTGTCTCACCCGATTTATCGCTTCTGCCCATGATCGCACCGCGGCGCTGGAGCAGTACAAGGCCGAGAGCCCGGAGCTGATGAAACAAAGAGACGTTTTTATCGCGGGCAGGATCAAGAGCACGCTGCAGGATGGCGAGGTGCCTCTTGTATTCATGGGGATGCGGCACGGGCTGGAAGAACTGCTCAAGGATGATTTCATTATCACGTATATTATTTATCGGCTGCCCTTCAGGAAGATAGGCGATATTTACAACATATAACCCCCCTTCCCCCCCCTTTTTCAAAAGGGGGGGAAGAGAGCGGCGCACCCTTTCCAAACGGGGGCGGGGGGATGAGCGATCGGCGCCCTCCAACTATGAAACCATCTCTATTGAACGCGCCTCAGGAGCTTTTTTCCCCGCTGCATATCAATGCGGAACTGTTCGACGGCGGCAGGGCCGCGGCGCTCTACAGGGTATCATCCATTTTCTTTCCCCAGCTCGGACCGGCCGCCCTGAATCTCCTCCTCGATATGGAAAAGCACTGCCGGAGGGTTACCGTCGCCATTACGCCCGAGGAGAGGAAAAGGCTCATAAAAGAATTACAAGGGGTGACCGTTGAAATGCATTATATCATTAAGGATCGCGGCAAGGAGATGATGACGCTTCCGATAAAGATCACTCCCGCCGATGTTTTGAAAAACGCGGTCCTGGGTAAAGCGCCCCATCGCTACAGCGAGAAGATGCAGAAAGAAATGAGCGCCATTATTGTTTCCCTGGTGGAAAAGGAGATTCAAAAAAGAGTGGGGGGTATGATAGAGGGTGTTATAAAAAAACTGATGCTGAAACCCAGGATGCCGGTTCTCCTCAAAGAGCTGATAGCGCGCGGGATTATCAACAGGGAAGGCCGCCTGACCGAGGGTGCGACTATCATGGATGTAATGTCCGGCAAGTATTCAAGACTGTTCAAGCGCGTTATTCCCGAGGATCTCATAAACGAAGCCGTACTGATCAGGAGGACAATCGAGGCGTGCTACGATTGGCAAAGCGCGGATGGGGACTACCAGTCTCTTGCGAACGAGGCCTTGAGAGAAAAAGGAATTCTTGAGATAACGCTGGGCGAGGTTTCAGGACGCAGACAGAGAAGCAAGGCATAGAAAGGATTGCGCCCCCCTATACGGTTTCGGTACTGGGTCACTTACGGGGGGTATCTTCTTCCGGATGTCATTCCCGCCCCGCTCTTCGCCGGGGTAAACTCCAGCGGGAATCCAGCGTTACAGGCTTCAACGCCGGGACGCAGATGAACGCAGATCGTCAGGATGGACGCTGATAAGA
>JBAXOY010000022.1:0-32225 GCA_037133055.1 Chlamydiota bacterium | reverse complement strand
ATGCGCGATCCATTCTGGATTCTGGCTCCTGGCTTCTGACTACCTGAGTAGTTACATATTTTAGGCCTGATCGAATAGGGCGAAGGAGAGAAAATCATCAAGGCAGGGGGAGATCATGAAAATGGCGCGAGGTGTGTGCGTCGGCTTTTGTGTGCCGGCATTTGCTTTGTCATGTCCCAGTGCATTTACCGCATGGGATTCCGAGCAGGCGGTATATTCATCTACGGCACGATATCCAAGTCTCGCATTTGATTCCTCAAACAGGCCGTGCGTTTCTTTCAATGCGGGCGGCCTGTTGAGCATTCTCTATGCGGTGTATGACGATGGCTCCTGGTCGACTCCGGAAGTTGTGGACTCGACGCTCGACAGTTCACCGGGCTATTGGGATGACCCCACAAGTCTGGCGTTCAATCCAATCACCCATTATCCTGCGATAGCCTATATTGCAGAGAAGTATGTTGGAGACGATGCATATGGGGAACCTATTTACTACGGTGAGGTGCGCTATGCGAGCTATAACGGATCAAGCTGGGAAACACCGACGGTGATATGCTCGTCAAGTTATGATCCGGTCAGGAAATGGTGCACAAACTGTTCGCTTGCTTTTGATTCTTCAGGGTATCCGCACATCAGCTACCATCATTATAACGGGAGCGCCAACATCTTACGGCACTCTTATAATGACGGAAGCTGGCATGATGAAGATGTCGCGAGCGGACAAAGCCCCGGCACCTATGGAACCTCCATCGGAATCAATGGTTCCGGATACCCATGCATCGCATTCTCACGTAGCGATGGGGGCGGTGGATGGGAGCTGCATTATACGGAATATGATGGGGCAGACCCCTCGCCTCATTGGGATGAGGTAATTGTTGATACGGAAAGCACGACCACGGGTTTGAGGCCGTCTCTTGCTTTCGACCATGACGGCAACCCCTGCATCTCATACTATCACAAGTGCGATGATGACCTGAAATACGCCAAAAGAAACGCGGGGACCTGGCTCCCTGAACTGGTTGACGGCTCAGGCGATATAGTGGGCGATTTCTCGTCGCTCTCATTCCATATACAGAGTCCTTATTACCCGGCTATTGCCTATTTTGATCAAACCAATCATCAGCTCAAATTTGCCGAATACAATGGCGCCACATGGGATACGGAAGCGGTCTATGGCTGTGACAAGTATACGAGCATGCGCATGCATCCGTCCGCCGACATTCCGTATATGGCATACCGCAGCTATGCCACAAGCCAAATCAAGTTTACGAAGGCGTCCGCCCCCACGCCTACGCCGACTATCACGCCGACGCCGACTATCACGCCGACGCCGACGGAGACGCCTACTGTTGCTCCCGTCCCCACGATAACACCCACGCCGACGATTACCCCGACCCCCACCAGAACAAATACGCCGACCATTACTCCCGTCCCCACGATAACGCCCACGGCTCCTCCAGCCACGCAAACGCCCGTCACTCCGCCTACCGCCCAGCCTACAAATACCGTCACCGCCACTCCCCGGCCGCAGGCGGAAAATGAGATAAACGGAACATCGTTCGGTCCGGGGAATCAGCTCACAGTAACCTTCGTCCTTCATGAACCAATCGAGAGGTCTTTTACCGTATTCGCGGTGATACTGATGCCGGGCGGTGCCATGCTCGACGTCACGACGCTGAGCCCGAATATCAAGCCTGTGGCGGTTAATCTGCCCGGTCTTTCACCGCTGAGATACACCCTCTTGAATACGAGTATTCCGGCCGGAGCTTCGCCAGGGATATATGAGATAGTGGTGGCGTTCTTCGATCCTCGGAAGCCGATCACCGGCAGGCAAAACGCATTCCTTGACGTAAGCTCGAAATTCACACTATCTTTGAACTGAACGCGCAGCGTAAGGCCTTTAGAGCGACCGAGAGCCACGAGGGAAGCCCGAGCTCTTCGGCAGGGCTCTTGAAGTCCCTCACCTATCCCCGCATCATCTTTTGCCCCAAGGCACAAAGCGTCTCTGTCGATAGGCGAAGCCCACACCGGATGTTTCCACTCCTAGTGGATAGTGAACTTCGCGCTCACGTCGAGAAACGCATTGTCCGCTATTTCGGGGCGATGTCCACCCCATGAGCAATGTTCACCCTTGCCTTCGGATTGGAGGATGTTAGAATTCAGAAGACAGCAGATTATTTGACGCTCCTCACCCGACCGCTGCAGAAAATGGCGACACCTGATCTGATCGGCAAAACCGCCCTGGTAACAGGCGGCAATCGCGGAATCGGCAAGGCTATCGCCCTGGCTCTGGCCGAAGCCGGGGCACGGGTGTGCATCTGCGGGAGAAACGCCGAAACCCTCTCCGCCGCCACCGATCTCCTCAACCAACGCACGCCCGGAGCGTTCTATAACGTCACGGATGTGCGGAGCGAGGAGGACCAGCTTGCGCTTTTCCGCAAGATCCGGGAGCAGTACGACCGCCTGGACATCTGCGTGCCCAGCGCTGGAGAAGCCACTCTCGCCTGCGTATCGGAGACTCGGCTTGCCGACTGGAACCGGGACATCGAGACCAATCTCACGGGATTGTTCATGACCTGCCGGGAGGCCCTGAATATGATGAAGGAACAGCGTTCCGGCGTGATTATTCCGATCGTCAGCCAGGCCGGGACGAAGGCATTCTTGCTGCGAGCCGCCTACTGCGCTTCAAAGTGGGGTGCTTTGGGATTTTCTCACTGTCTGGCTCTGGAGGCTAAAAACCACGGAGTCAGGGTTGTCCCCATCTGTCCGGCCAGCGTGGCCACCGACTTCCAGAAGAACAACCCGCACGGGACAGAGTGGATGATGCTCCCGGAGGATATCGCCGGATGTGTTCTCTATGTTCTGGGACTCTCGGAGCGAGTTGATATCGACGAGATTGTCCTCAAAACCCGTCTCAAGTAACAGGGATTTGTGGCGGCGGGGGAGAATGGCCCGTCTGCCGGCACTCGAAGCATCTTCCTCAAAAATATATGGGAATAAGTCCGCGCACTCAATAGTTCGCCACCCTTACTTGAGCCTCGAATGAAGATCGAATACCGGGATAGCGCACCACTCGGCGCAACCCTCGCGCATGGGTGCTCAGGGGGGGCTGACAATCCGCTGAAGCGGACAGTCCCTTCGCGCCTGCCGCTCAACTCGCCGTCGGGAAGAGTGTCCACTCTGATGCCATAAAGAATGTGTGGGAGAACAAATAATGAAGGTAGCAGACTATATAAAGAAGGCGGAGAGAATTGCGCCGCTATCCAATGAAATGCCCGGCACGGCATTCGCTGATTTTTACGAGCATCACCGCCGGAGAATAGGAGACATCCTCCTCGCGCTGAAAGAAGGCGATACAAAGATGCAGGGATTCATCCTCCGGGCCGGCATGATGCCCCCCGGGGATTCGGTCATTGACGAAGGGATAAAGCACTTTTGCCGCATACCGTACAGAACGGTCGACGGGCCCATCGCCTCCTGCCCCGGGGCTCTCAGAAATTGGAAAGGGTGCCCGCCGCATGCGCCGGCGGCCGTGAAAACGATCGATCTTCTTTCAAAAGCCCGAAGTTTTTTGATCGTCCAGCTTGAGGGGAGCGAGAGTGTCACCCGGCAGAGCCATGTTCATCCCTTTATCGCCCGGGCAACGAAAGCCCTGCGCGAGCGTGAATACGCCGTCCTCGAAACGTACGCCAGCGGCCCCTGCCGGGTCTGCCCCCGGGGATGCGGAGAGGATCAGGAATGCCGGCAGCCCGACTGGAGGTTGTTCGCCCTCGAGGCGTGCGGTTTCTGGGTCAATTCTCTATGTAAGAAGGCCGCAGAGTTCCCCATCCTTGAGGATGGTCCTCAGGAGGTCCGCTGGATCAACGATTGGGGTCTTGCGACCCAGGATACAGAATCCGTCAGGTATGTGACGGGGATACTGATAGGCTAAGACGATATCTTTCTATAGGTCATGAAGAAGTTTTGCGTCATCGGGATTTTTCATGGGTGTGTTGGGATCGAACGCACAGGGTTTCCCCTTGAGTCCGGTCACTTCGCCGACGGACCGGCGGGATACTTCATGACGGTAACTACTCAGGTAGTCAGAAGCCAGGAGCCAGAATCCAGAATGGATCGCGCATACACTTCCAGTAGCGTGCTGAATTAACTCGGAAACCTCGCCGTGTCCCAGGCCCTCAAATGTCGCCGCGGGCGTCCTTATTCCAACTCCTGACTTCTGACTCCTGAATTCTGACTCCTGAATTCTGGATCCTGAGCAGTTACTCATGACGAAAGGTTCAAGCGCGATTGAAATCACGATGCCCAGCACCCCGTATCTCCACCCCATCATCCTAGCGTTGCATCTCAGAATTCCCTTACATGATGTTCCGTCATTGCGAGCGCACGCGCGCTTTCAGAGATGACACGGAATATTTCACGTTATTTCGGGACCACGATACTAGGAGCCTGTCCGAGTACTAGGAGCCTGTCCGAGTAATGGGCTCTGTCGCGCCGCCTGCCGCTTGCGAGCGGATCAAGGCGCGAGGCCGAAGGCGTACTCAGCGCCGTACGCCGAGGCCGAAGCAACGCAGAGCCGCGACGTAACCGGCGGCGGCCCGGAGGGTTTCGGCGGCGGGCAGCCGTCTGCGGCGTTACGGCTTCCTCGACGATGGGCAGGACATCGCCTTCGTCGCCGTGCCTTGCATCCGGCCGCCCGGCGCTCGAAACGCGTCGAGATCCATTACTCGGACAGGCTCCTAGGCTCCTCGTTGTCAACGGGTGCCAGCAGGAAGGCTTTACCGCCTGCAAAAATCGCAAGGGTGTAATACCCCTCCAGCTTCGGACGGTATGACAGGATAAGCGGTTTGTGCTCATGGATATACCCGGTCATTGTCCGCCTGTAGTCAGGGTAGACGCTTCGGTTTATCCAGCGCCAATTGACATACATCGGGTGCACCTTCGGTGTCCGCTCCGTGAACACAAGATAAAGAGCATCCTGTCCCAGCGTGATAAACTGTGTCGAGGGATGCGAGTCCAAATACCCATTGATTGTGCGGGCGGCATCGGCATAGACCGCCGCGGCCGCCCGCGGCACCCTCATCCTCCTCAGCACGGGGGGATACTCAACGGTTACACACTCCGTCGCTGCGCGCTGCAGTGTGAGGATACCCGCCCTGATATTGGAAACGATGCAGGCCGCGAGCGGCGCAGTCATGCATAGTGTGACAAGTAGTGCGCAAAGGGTCTTAGGCGATGTGCAGGACGCTCTGATGCCGGAAGCATTCTCTCCTCGCCACAGCACGATCAGGAGGTATAGATACAGTCCGACCATCGGTGTCGCTCCCCAGTAGACGTGGCGCGCGCACGGCAACGGGTAGTACTGGAACCAGGAGGCGATACCGATGGCCGACACCGCAAGCACGCGCGCATTCGCCGGGGTGGTCTTCCTTCTGACGCCTATCTCGTAGCACGCGACGACAAAAAGGAGCACACACGCCAGCGGGAGCAGGAGCCAGAGCAGCGCCCCGTCCGGCCTCCATGAACCGTTGCGCGTAAGGAGCGCCCGCATGACGGCATACACCGTACCGCCTCCGCCATACTTCATCGCGAAGGCGTGCGCTGCGACAAACGTTTGCAGCCACCAATCCCGCAGCGCGCCGCTGAGAGAAAGCCATGCGAGGAATGCGGAGCTCACCGCAAGCCAGCCGCACATAAAAACACCGGTGTTTTTCAGCCACCCTCCGCGGGGTGTCATCCTTGCCGCACTCAGAATAACCAAAACGACGAGTATTGCCAGTCCGAGAAGAATCCCGACCGGTTGTCTGCACCAGAATGCCATGCAGGACGTTGCCCCCGCCGCAAAAAGCCAGCCCCGATGAGCGCGATCGAGGGAGGCGAGCAGCAGGCACAGGGAAAGCGCCTGAAACAGCAATGCGTATACAGAGGGCCATGGCATGAACAGGCGGGTATAGTAGGGCGCCATGAGGAGCCAGATGATGCACGAGGCGGTGGCCGCCCAACGGGGGAGTATCTTCGCCCATGCATGCCACAGCGCCAGGGATGTCAGCGCATAGAATACTGCCGCGCTCAACCGTACGACAATCAGGTACCTGCCGAACAACACCATGCTCAATGCCTGGATGAGGACAGGGAGCGCTCCCTGCTGGGTAAATACTTCCCTGAAGAGGATTCTGCCTCCCGCGACATCCGTTGCCTGCTTCAGCATCACGCCGTCGTGATGAGGATCCACTCCAATGACCGCGAAAAGCGAGGCGACCATAAGAGTCAGGATAAAGAGCGCGGCCGGCGCAACCCGAGGGCACTGTGGTATCATTTTCCGCTCTGTCGATAGTCGAGGCCTGAAATTTGTTATGGTGCTGAATCCCCCTCTCTCGATCCGATTTTCACATTGGGAGAAGTTCCCGCACCTGCCGGGAGATACCCCCTACAGCCACGGCCAGCGTATCCAATGCGCTAAAGATATCCCTGGTTTCGGGGGCGGGCGCCGGGCAGAGAGTTCCAAATGCGCCCACGATGCTTGACCCTGATGGTGTTCTGGTCACTTCGCCGACGGACCGGCGGGATACTTCATGACGAAAGGTTCAAGCGCGATTGAAATCACGATGCCCAGCACCCCGTATCTCCACCCCATCATCCGGAATATGACGACAAGGTTTATCAGCCACAATGGGAGCAATACCGCATCGATCTTCCTGATCCAGGCACCGCCCATGCGGTTATTGACCACCATCAGGACCGCTACGAAAGCGAGTATGATAACCAGCCACCACATACCCCTCCCCCTTCTCCTGACACCGACTGATGAGGCTATGTCTCATCCGCCCTCCATTCAGTTGAGCGTACCACAAGTGTGAGGGGGATGAAATATCTATATCCGGGCGTTCTCACCATCACCTATGATAACTGTTCATACGGCACCCGGATATAGTAGTATCCACGGCATGAATGCGCGATTACGCCGTCTGCTCCTTCTCGTGCTCGCCCTGTGCGCCGGGTGCCGCGGCATCGGGCCCGCCGGAAACGCATCCCTCTGCATCCTCCACACGAGCGACGTCCACGGCCACATCGTGCCCGAGAGGGTCGCGGGGTGGAATGAGCGGCTCGGAGGTTCGGCGGTCCTCGCGGGGTGCGTGAACGCCATACGGGAGGATAACAACAGGAAGAGTGTCCCCACGCTTCTTCTGGACGCGGGGGACTTCTATCTCGGGACCCCCGAGGGGGACATCTCAAAGGGCTCCGCGCTGATAGAACTGATGAACGTGGTGGGGTATGATGCCCTCGCCGTGGGCAACCATGACTGGGATGGGGGCGTCTCAAACCTCATGGCGCTCGCGGAGCGCGCCGATTTCCCCTTCCTGGCGGCGAACGTGATCAACCCGGAAACAGGCGCGCCGCCGGGTTTCCTGCACGCACATATCATCAAGAAGTGCGGCCCGTTGCGGGTGGGTGTGATAGGAATCACCCTGGAGGATTCGACGCCGCAGGAGCTGCCCGGCGGGAAGGGTCGGATCGTCTGCGCGGCGCCGGAGGAGTATGTGCGGGAGTCCCTGGAGGAGCTGAGGCACGCGGGGGTCAATTGCACCATTCTCGTGAGCCACCTCGGGCTGTTGGCCGACAAAAAGATCGCGCGCGAGGTCGATGGCTTGGACGTGATCCTCGGCGGCCACAACCACGTGATCCTGAAAAGCCCCTTCCGCTCCTCTGACAGCGGGACTCTCATCTGCCATGCGGGGAGCTACGGGAAGTACCTGGGCAAACTCGATTTGGCGACGAGTCCCCGGACGGGCAGGGCGGGAAAGTACCGCTACGAGCTCATCCCCCTTGTGGAAGGGCGGTGTCCCCCCGACGCCGCGGCGGGGGCGGTCGTGGACAAGTGGCGTTCGGTGACCGGGAAGCGTTTCGATGAGGTTATCGGGTATTCCGAGTCGGATTTTTTTAAGGATCGGGAGGGGGTCGCCATGCTTGGCGAGATGATCGCCGACGGCATGCGCGAGGCGACCGGAGCCCCGATCTCCTTCAACCAGAGGCACGGCATCCGTGGCCCCCTGCTCAAAGGCACCATCAGATACCGCGACGCCTACACGATCCTCCCCTTTGATGACACGCTCTGGACCGTCGCACTCACCGGCGCGCAGATCCGGGAGATACTGGAGAAGGTCCTTTCCTTCCGACGCCCGGACAATCTGAGGTTCTCGGGGCTCACGGTTGAGTACGACCCCGCGTCCCCGGGGGGCAGGAAAATAGTGACCGTCAAGTGCGGCGGGTCGGATATGCGCGACGATGAAACGTACCGCGTGGCGGTCAATACGTATCTGGTGAAGTGGGGTTTTATCAATACCCTCGTGGCAAAGGGACGCGATCTTGTCGATACCCGCATCATCGCGAGGGATATGCTGCGCGACTATTTCCGCGCGCACAGCCCGCTTTCCGAGAAGGCGTTCCACACCCCTAGACTTGTCGCCATCGAGAAGGTCGCGGCAACCGGCACGAAAACACCGGGGCTGGCGGCGCGCACGGAGGCACCGGAACGCGACGAGTGAGCGATCCCGGCGGCTCGAACCGGGTCAGGAACGACATCATCCCCGGCAGGCATGACATGACCCCCATCCACGAGGTGCGTCCGGCGCCGAGGGTGCGCTACATCGCGAGCGGGCACCAGGTAATGGCGAAGCCCGTCGGCCCCGCCTGCAATCTCCGCTGCGAGTATTGCTACTACCTGGAAAAGGAGGCGCTGTACCCGCGGGTCAAGGATTACCGGATGACGGACGAGGTGCTGGAGTCGTTCGTCCGCCAGTACATCCGCGCGCAGCCGATTCCAGAGGTCCCCTTCGTCTGGCAGGGGGGCGAGCCGACCCTTCTCGGCCTTGACTTTTTCCGCACGGCGCTCGATCTCCAGAAGAAGCACGGCGGGGGAAAGCGGATAACCAACTCTCTCCAGACGAACGGAACGCTCCTCACCGACGAATGGTGCGAGTTCCTGGCAACGCACAACTTCCTCGTGGGCCTGAGCCTCGACGGCCCCGAGGACCTGCACGACCGCCACCGGCTGGACCGCGGCGGCGCGCCGACCTTCCGCTCCGTCATGCGCGGCATGGACCTCCTCAAGAAGCACCACGTGGAGTTCAACGTCCTCGCCGTCGTCGCCCGCGCGCACTCCCGGAGGCCGCTCGACGTGTACCGCTTCCTGCGCGGGGCGGGCGCGCAGTTCATCCAGTTCATCCCGGTCGTCGAGCGGGCGCCCGGGCCCGAATCCCGGCGCCTCGGCATCCGCCTGGGGGTCCCCCCCTCGCTCCGGGGGCGGGAGGAGGACGTCGCCGTAACGCCGTGGAGCGTGGAGCCGGAGGGGTACGGGCAGTTCCTCATCGACCTATTCGAGGAGTGGGTGAGGAGGGACGTCGGCTCGGTCTTCGTGATGAACTTCGAGTGGGCGCTCAGCTCGTGGATGAACCTCCCGCCCCACGCCTGCTTCTTCATGCCGCAGTGCGGCACGTGCGCCGTGATAGAGCACAACGGGGATGTCTACTCCTGCGACCACTACGTCTATCCCGGCTACCTCCTCGGCAACATCCTCCGCGAAGACCTCGGGAAGATGTTTTCGTCGCCCGGCCAGGCCGCCTTCGGGGAGGCGAAGGAGCGCGCGCTCCCGAAGCTTTGCCGCGAGTGCCCCGTGCTCGCGGCGTGCCGCGGTGAGTGCTGCAAGCACCGGTTCATGACGACGCCGGACGGCGAGCCCGGCCTGAACTACCTCTGCGCGGGCTATAAGAAGTATTTCACGCATATCTCGCCGTATCTCAAGTGGATTTCTCAGATTATAAGGAGCGGGGGCGAGGCGTCCAAAATAATGGAGCTGATTCCCCGATAGGATCAGGTTTGAGGGGATGCGGGCGTCTTCTCGATATAGCAGAGGCGGCACGAGTGAAGTACAATCAGTCCGCGCACACCCGCTGAAACCCGAGGCGGGGCGCACAACCGTGAAGTGCGGAGGGGATAGACCGAGTATGTCAGTGCCCGTCATGGCCCGCAGGGGACCACACCTGCTCCTCTACGTCTGCGTCCTCTTCTCCGGGTTTTCCGGCCTTGTGTATGAGGTGGTATGGGCCAAGTATCTCTCCATAGCGTTCGGGAATACCACCTACGCCTACACCGTCGTGCTGGCCACCTTCATGGGGGGCCTGGCGCTGGGCAGCTTCCTGTTGGGGAGGCTGGCCGATAGGATTCGGGAGAAGCTCGTACTCTACGCGTGCGCGGAGATCGGCATCGCCTTCTTCTGTATGTTGACGCCCCGGATCTTCGCGCTCTCGAGGACCCTCTATCTGGCGGCGGCCGGAAGCTACCCTCCGCACTCTCCGGTCCTCACGGTCGTCATGTGCGCGATCGGGGCCTCGATCATGCTCCTGCCCACACTGCTGATGGGGGGAACCCTCCCGGTCCTGAGCGCCGCGATGACAACCTCGTATGCTTCAAGGGGGAAGACGATAGCCCGGATCTACTACAGCAACAGTTGCGGGGCGGTGCTGGGGACCCTCGCATGCGGATATTACCTCATCAGCCATTTCGGGCTGGGACTCACGATCGTCATGGCGGCGTGCCTCAACCTCCTCGTGGCGGCAGCCGTGCTGGGCATAAGGCTGTGCTGCGGGAGGCCGGTCCTGGGGCAGTGGTCGGATGACGAGGGGCGCGGCCGGGGGGCGGAGGGACGCGCGCGAGGCGCGTACCCCGGGGCGTTCATCACGGTCGCGTTATGCGCTCTCTTCGTATCGGGCATGACCGCGATGCTGTACGAGCTCGTGTGGGTCAGGCTTCTCTCCCTTGTCCTCGGCTCCTCGACCTATTCATTCTCGGCGATGCTCGCCGCGTTTATCTCCGGGATCACGCTCGGCTCCTTCCTGATCTCCAGATCCGCGCCGGAGGAGCGCGCCGCCCTTTGGCTGTTCGGCGTGTGCGAGGCCGGCATCGGCCTGTTTCTCATCGTATCCATCCCCTTCTATGAGAAGCTCCCGCACCTGTTCCTGAGGCTCTCAGATTTTCTCTCGAGACGGCCCGAAACCTTCATGCTCTATGAAGGGGCGAAGCTCGGCGTCTCTCTCCTCGTGATGCTCCCCCCGACCGTATTCCTCGGCATGACGGTCCCGCTCGTCTGCATACTCGCCTCGCGGACACCGGGACTTTTCGGCGGGAATGTCGGAACGGTATTCGCGTTCAACACGGCGGGAAATATCCTGGGGGCGCTGGCGACCGGGCTGGTGCTCATCCCCGTCATGGGACTGCAACCGACGCTGGAGCTCGGGATCATACTCAATCTGGGGCTCGGCATTCTCCTCGTCTGCATGGACCGCGGCCCTTCGCCAAGGCGGAAAATCGGCTTCTGCCTGGCGTGCTGCGCGGCGTGCGTCGCCTCCGCAACGCTGATCCCGGAATGGAACAAGACGCGCTTTACCTCCCAGGTATTCAGGCTGAAAAACCCCCCCGACGATTTTTCCCCCGCCTCGGTCACCGGACGCAAGAAGGTTCTCTATTACAAGGACGGCCTGAACGCGAGCGTTGCCGTTGTCGAATCCGAGGGATACCGCTTCCTTTATGTAAACGGCAAGGCGGACGCCTCCACGAGGGGCGACATGCCGACGCAGGTCCTCCTGGCGGCCCTCCCGCTGCTGCTTGCGCCGCCGGCCGGGGAGATAATGGTCATAGGGCTTGGCGCGGGGGTTACCGGCGGCACCGCCCTGCTCTTCCCGGTGAAGAGCCTGGATATGGTTGAACTCTCCTCGGAAGTCGTCGAGGCGGCGGCGTATTTTGCCCCGGAGAATCACCACGTGCTGAAGGACCCCCGGCTGCGCCTCTTCATCGAGGATGCCAGAACGTTCATCCGGCGGACCGGGAGGAAGTACGATCTCATCATCTCGGAGCCGTCCAACCCGTGGATGAGCGGCGTGGGAGACCTGTTCTCCATAGAGCATTTCAGGGCATGCCTGGCCGCGCTGAGGGAAGACGGGGTGATGGCCCAATGGGTCCACACCTACGAAATGGACGATGACACCTTCAAAATGATCGTGAAGACATACTGCTCCGTCTTCCCCAATGTGACGCTCTGGGAAGTGACAGGGAACAACGTGCTCCTCCTGGGAACGCGACACGGGCTGAAACCCGATTTCGGGGAGTCAGAACTACGCATGGCCCTTCCGCCGGTCAGGGAGCAGTTGGCACGGTTCGGGGTGAACGACCTCTTTACCCTCCTCTGCCTTCAGATCGGCTCCGACGCGAATATCCGGGGTTCGGTGCACAGCGAGCGCGCCGTGAACAGCGAATATGCCCCCCTCCTGGAGTACCGTGCCGCCCGCGCCCTTTATACGGACTCGTTCGTCAAAACCTATCTGGAGCATCTCGATGAAAGGAGATTCTCCCCCGAGAAATACGACCTGCTGCTGAAACCCTACCTCCGCGCCCATGGGATATCCGGCGATAATCTGTGGAACCTCTTCAACTTCCTGAAGAATGAGCGGGGCGGGTATAACGCGTATCTCTCCCTCCCCGCCCTCGACACGCTGAACCGGAAAACGCCGGGGGACAGGGCGGCCCTCCTCGCGTATCTCTCCTCGGATCTTGCGCCCCTCCAGGCGCAGATCCGTGAGGTGGAAGAGCACATCCGCGCCGGCGACAGGGGATTCAAGCTTCTGGAGCTCTGCGCCGCCCTCCGCCTCAAGAACTATTTCATGCTCCGCTCTTTTCTCGAGCCTGAACTGGTCCCTGACACGATAGAGAAATTAACGCAATGCGCGCGCATGACGGGCGACAAAAAGGCGAAATTCTACTACCTCATGGGGAGGGTCTGCCTTAATGACCGGGACTACGGGAAGGCATTCTCGTACTACCGGGAATCCAATGAACTGCTGAAAGCCGAGGGGGGAAAGTAACCTTCTGGCCTCGTGAAACATCAGGCCTCTTTCCCCGGGGCGCCGGAGGGTTGCCGCTCAAGCTTCGAGAATATCTCGTAGGCGCAGGGCACGACGAAGAGCGTCAGCGCGGTGGAGAACGCCACGCCGCCGACCACCGCGACCGCCATGGGCACCATGATCTCCGAGCCCGACCCGATCGCAAGCGCCTCGGGGATCGCGGCGGCGACAGTCGCAACCGAGGTCATCAGGATCGGCCTGAGCCGCACCGGGCAGGCATCCAGCAGGGCCTGCCTGATGCCCATCCCCTGCGCGCGCCGCACGTTCGTAAAATCCACCAGAAGGATGGAGTTCTTCTTGACGATCCCCATCAGGAGGATGAGACCCAGCATGCTGTAGAGATTCAGGGAGTTCCCGCTCGCAAAGAGCGCCAGGAAGGCGCCGGTGACGCTGAACGGCAGCGCCAGGAGCACGGTGAACGGGTGCACGAAACTGTTGAACTGCGTCGCGAGCACCATGTACGCCACAAAAATGCCCAGGATCAGCGCATAGATCAAACTCTGGAACGATTCCTTATACGCCTGCGATCCCCCGGAGAAGACCACGCGGTACTGGTCCGGCAGGACCTTCTTCGCGATCTTCTGAACGGTGTCCAACCCCTCCTCCTGGGAATGCCCCGGCGCGGCGTTCGCGTACACGCTGATCGCCCGCTCGCGGTTTTTCCGCGTGATGGAATAGAGGGTCGGCTCGACCGTGGCGGTCACGACCTGCGACAGCGGCAGCACCTCTCCGAAATGATTGCGGACCCACATGTTCTGAATGTCCTTCGGGCTCGATCGGTCGGCTTCGGCCAGGCGGACCCTGATATCGTAGCGTTTGCCGTGGCCGGTGAATTTCCCCTGGCGGATACCGCCCACCATGGCGTTGATGGTGTCGGCGATGGAGAGGATGCTTACCCCGTGCTCGGCGGCCTTCAGGCGGTCGGGGCGTATCTGCAGCTCGGGCATGCCCGACTGGTAGTCCGTGTCGATATCCGTCAGCGCGCCGGATTTCCTCATCTGGGCGATCATCTCCTTGCTGATCGTGCCCAGCGTCGCCCAGTCCGGCCCCCTGATGGTGAATTCGACCGGGAAGCCGCGCTGCGCGGTGAAGCCCGTGAGCGAAAGGTCCTGGATCACCGCGCGCTCGACGCCGGGGATGGAGTTGAATCCCTTCCGCACCGTCTCCATGAAGTCCTGCTGCGTGACGTACCGGCCCCCGATCCTTGGCCGCTCCCGCCGCGGCTTCATGGTGATGTAGATCATTCCCTGGTTGACCTTTATCTGACCGCCGCCCCCCCCTCCCACGGCGCTGAAGATAGTGGCCACCTCGGGCCGCTTCATCAGGAATTCCTCCGCCTTTTTGAAAACGGCGTCCGTATTCTCGAGGGATGATCCGAGGGGGAGGGTCAATCTCGCGATAAAACGGCTCTGGTCCTGCGAGGGGACAAACTCCTTCTTCAGCAGCGACGCCAGGGGCAGCGACAGGGCAAAGATAACGACCGCGGCCGCCGACACCTTTATGCGATGGTTCAGGCACAGGGCGAGCGCGGCACGGTAGCCCCTCGTGAACCACCCCATGAATGCGTCCATTCGCTTCCCGACCGCCGTGGTATGCCCAACCTGCAGAAACTGCGAGCACCGCATCGGGGCGATGGTGAGGGCCTCCAGGAGAGAGAACATCACCGCCACGGAGATGGTGACCCCGAACTGGAAGAAAAATCTGCCGACGATCCCCCGCATGAAGATGACCGGCACGAAGATCGCCAGGATCGCGATGGAGGCCGCCATCGCGGCGAAGGTGATCTCGCGCGCCCCCACCAGCGCGGCCTCCACGCGGGGGAGGCCCCGCTCCCGGTAGCGCGAGATGTTTTCGAGCACCATGATCGCGTCGTCGACGACGATGCCGATGACCAGCGAAAGGCCGAGCATCGTGAAGGTGTTGATCGTGAACCCCGCGAAATAGATCACGAGAAACGCGCCCATGAGCGAGGTGGGGATGGAGAGGAGGACGTTGAGTGTCGCGCTCCACGACCCCAGGAAGAAAAAGCAGACGAGGGAGGTGAGGATGACCGAGAGGATCAGCACGTAGTTCAGCTCGTGCACGGAGTCCCTGATGAACTGGCTGGAGTCGAATACCACGTTGATGTGCATCCCCGGGGGCAGCCTCGTCTCCATCTCCGCGATCCGGCGGTGCACGGCGTCGGCGACCGCCACGGCGTTGGTGTTCCGCTGCTTCACGATGCCGAGGCCAATGGCCAGTTTCCCCCAGGAGCGCGAAATCCGGCGTATGTCCGCGAGCCCGTCGTCCACGGTGCCGACGTCGCCGATTCTGAGACTCTTCCAGATGGGGCCCTCGCGTATCCGCTCGGGGATGACGATCTTCTCGAACTGCCCGGCGGTGGTCACCTCGCCGTACACCCGGACATTGATCTCCCTCGGGCCGCTGTCGATATACCCCGCGGGGAGATCGGCGTGCTGCAGGCTGATGGCGCCCAGGACGTCCTCGACGGTGAGCTGCTGGGCCCGCATCTTTTTCGCGTCCAGCCAGACCCTCAGGTTGGGATCGACGAACCCCATCAGGCGGACCTCCCCCACCCCCTCGACGGTGGTGAAGGAGTCTTTCAGGGTGTCGTTGATGTAATAGACGAGGTCCTTGAGCGGCCGGTCCCCGGAAAGCGCCAGGAACAGGATCGGCTGGTCCTCGGGATTGGTCTTCGTGACGACCGGCGGATCGATGTCCCGGGGGAGGTTCTTCTGGGCCTGCGCGATCTTGGTCTGCACCTCCTGAAGAGCGACGTCGATGTTGCGGTTCAGGTTGAACTCGATCGTGATCTGGGCCTGGCCCTGGATGGAGACGGAGGTGACCTCCTTGATCCCCTCGACGCTCATCACAGCGTCCTCGATGATATCCGTCACATCGGTCTCCATGACCTCGGGGGCCGCCCCCTCCCAGGTGACGGCCACCGTGACCACCGGGAAATCGATGTCGGGGAGCTGGCTTATCCCCAGGTTCCTAAAGCCGATCGCCCCGAAGACGATGATGCCGATCATGAGCATCCAGGCGAAGACGGGCCTCTTGATCGACAGGTCCGAGAGGGTCATTTCCCTTCGTCCTTCACAGTCCGCCCGGCGGCGACGCAGAGCCGCCAGTACGCCCGTTTCGCGACGCTCGAGGCCTGAATCAGGTTCCGCTTCTGGTCCAGGAGGCTCTGTATCGCCGCCAGCACGTCGAGGTTGTTCACCTGGTTGCGCTCGTAATCCTGCCGCTGGAGGGTGTAGTTCTCCCCCGCCGCGTCCAGGGCTTTGACGAGCAGCGCCCGGCGGCTCAGGGCGTACTGCACCACCGTGTACGCCTCGATCACGTCCGTCTGGCTCTGCCGCCCGGTCAACTGGAGCTGCAGCTCGCTCACGCGTGCCAGCGCCTTTGCCTGCTTCACGTCGCCCAGCACCCCCGTTCCCGTGAAGAGGGGCACGCTGACCGCGATCGCCGCATCCCATTTCGGGCTCTGGGGGAACGTATCCCGGGCGGTGAACCCCTCCCCGAGCACGTTCACCGTGGGGAGATACCCGCTCCTTGCCGCGACGATGTTTTCGCGCGCCGCCGCCAACGCGTTCTCCGCGGCCAGAATGTCCGCGCGCTTCCGCGCGAGCGCGTAAAAGTGGTCGATCGGCTTGATCGAGGCGAGGATGTCGCCCGGCTCCGTGACCTCCGTGACCGGCCCCCCGATATAAAATTCCAGAAGCTCCCTAGCCAGATCGCGCTGACCCCTGACCGTTTCGATGTCCGCCTGGATGCTGAAGATCTGGACCCGCACCATCGCCACCTCGCTCTTCCTGGAGCGGCCGAGCTCTATGCGCCGGGTCAATTCCTGCACCCGATCGGAAAGGGCCTGGAGGATCGACCGGAGCGCCACCAGATCTTCCTGCTGCTGGAGAAAGAGGTAGAACGAATCCGAGACGTCGCCGAAAAGGAGCTGCTCCGCCCGCTCCTTTTCCTGCTGCCGCTGCTTTTTCTCGTAGCGGCTCGCGTTCATCAAGGCAAAATCCTTGAAGCCGCTGAAGAGCGTCTGCTGGAAGACGAACACCCGGTCGTAGGTGTGGGGTCCGGGCTGCTCCGCCTCGGAGGAGGGACTCCCTGACCTGCGCGAGTACACGTCGGATGAAACGAACGAGACCTGGGGCATGAGGATCCCCATCGCCTGGTAAAAATGGGCCTCCGCCTCCTTTATGCGCTGGGCGTCGATGGCGATCGTCTCCATCTGATTGAGGGCGAGGGTGTAGCAGTCGAGGAGAGTGAGGACCCTCCCTCCCGCGGCGTCCGTCACCCCGGCGTGCACGACCGCGGGCGGCGCCAGGAGGAACGCTGCGCACGCACCCCACGAAAAATACCGCGCCACCGCTCTCGGCATCATCTCTCCTTCTCGACGGCCGCTATCGCGTGCGCGTGCCTGAGGCAACGTCCGGAATGGGCGCCCACGGGGAACAGGGAAAAAATCCGAGCCGCACGCTCAAGGCCCGCGGAAAGGTCATTATACTCTCCACGCCGCGAAAATCCGCATACAATTCAGGCGCGCGCCATCGGCGCCATGTAACCCGCAACAGGCGCACATGGCGGCGCCGGAATACGACGAGTGAGAGGGATCCGGTTTCATTTCGACGCCGGAAGGGCGACCGCCGAGACGCTGAGCGGGTGCACGACGGAATCGAGGGCCGCCCGTTCGTCTCCCGCCTTGTACCCGGGAAGGCAGAACACGTACACGGTGAAGAGATAATTCCCCTTGGGCACCAACTCGATGTTGGAGAGGGCGTACCCGGAGTTGGCGATCTGCCCCCTGAACTGGCACGGCTCGTCGGGCGTCGATTCGTCGTCGCAGTAGTAGAGTTCCTTCCTCATCATCGCCATCCGCGGATCGAAGAGGGTGAGCATCATGATCGTCCCTTGCGCGCCGCGCGCAATCTTCCACCGGTAGGGGCCACGGTCGAGCGCCTTCGCCTTCTCGCTCGGCACCCCCGTGATGGGGAGCCCTTCGGGGTTCCGCTCGTTGCACCAGGTCATCCCCTTCGCCTCCCCGGAGAGATCGTCGGTGACCCTCATGGTCACGCTGCGGGCGATCGAGCTCAGGGGGAAGGGGATCTGAAGGAGTGAGGGGAATGCGCAGTAGTAGGGGCAGTAGGAGCTGTCGCTCGAGATCGTCGCGCTGTGAAAGGGGCCGGCCAGGCGCAGGGCGCTGCTGACGCGCCGGGAGACCCGCACGGGCCCGTCCACGTACCCGACGGGCGTCGTGATGAAATCGTTCTGCGTCCAGGTCGCTTCCCCGAACAGCTTGAGGTCAAGGGTCAGGCGGAGCTTGTACAGGTCGTAGATGCTCCGCCCGCTGCCGCCCGCCGCCTCGTTGAGGGCGAAGTAGCTCGGGACCTGTATCGCCTTCCGGTAGGGGAATCCGAGGGTGTAGTAGCGGCCGGTCACCCAATCCTTCTCCGGGTCGTAGTTCACGTAGTCCACGCTCGACCGGGGGGCCTTCGCCCCGAACGCGAGGAGATAAAACCAGGCGTCGGGCCCGCCGAGCGGATCGGACACCCTGACCTCGGCCCCCCCGACAGCGCCGGCGGGAAGCGGCTCCCCTCCCCTCTTCATCCCCGCATCCCGGTATGCGAAAAGAATCTCGTCCATCGGATTGAGCTTCCCGTCGAGTTTCCCCGTCGTCCCCCCCCCGTACTTCGTGAAGATGAGGTCCCCGTAACTGTCGCGCTCGTCGATCTGGAAGGGAACGACCTCGATGCGGCCGTCCTTCACGGCGTAGCCGCCGAGCCGCTCCGCGGGCGTGCCCAGGAGTCCCGGGACCTCGCTGCCGCGGAGGATCACGACGTCGTCGATCCGCTTCCCGGCGCGCTCCGGCCCGCCGGCGCGCGCGGGCGCAGCGCCGAGGAAGAGGCCGGAGATACAGACGGCCCGGCACAGGGACCTCATGAGATGGATCCCGCCCCGATTCCGGCGCGCTTTTTCATGTGCATGCATGGTATAAATTCCTTCCTGCTCTGAACGCCTGTGTGTGATACTGTAGCATGAGTCCGTCGCCCGGGCAACCGCGCGGCGATAGAGCGCGGCGACAGAGCGCGGCGACAGAGGAGACCGACATGATGAACCCCCTGAGGATCGCATTCGCGTGTTTTCTCGCTGTATTTATTTCCGTTCCTTCGCGCGGAGAGCCCGCGGAGAAGAGCGGGAGCGCCGACGCGCTGTGCTTCGTCCAGTTCCATCACCCGGGGGATGAGCACGTGCCGGACACCCCCACGCAGCGGACCTGGAACAGGGGAATGCACCGCAGGAAGTTCATGGAAAAGCGCGCCACGTACGTCAGTTCCATCGACGCTAAACCGGCCGAGGGAGATGTGGTGTTCTGGGGGGAATGGGAGCCCCCTTCACTAGTCGTCAAGAAATTCGAGAAGCCCGGGCCGGACGAGCCGTGCTGGCTGTACCGCCCCGTGCGGGGGAAGTTTGAGAGGACCGTCCCCCCCCTTCAGAACACCGACCCGTTCGTCTACGGGGGCGCGTTTCTCTACGGGAACTGCAAGCAGAACACGAAGAAGGGCCTCCCGACCGAGCTCCAGTCCATGAAGAAGGGCTCGGTCATCCTTTTCGGCTCGAACCGGCGGGGGTCGCAGTTCGTCCTGGACACGGTGTTCGTCGTGGCGGACTGGTCGGAGTACACCACCGCCGACTACGCCGAGTCGCTCAAGGGGAAGGTCCCCCCCGAATATTTCGACATCACCCTGAACTCGATCGCGCATGACTTGGAGGTGAGCAAGATGCCGGGCTGCACCTACCGGCTCTATTACGGCGCGACCCGCTCGCAACCGTACCAGGGCATGTTCAGCTACTTCCCCTGCAGGCCATGGAAGGAAGGGGATGCGCGCGGCTTCGCGCGGCCCGTCATCACGCTGCCTGGGGTGATAGACAACAGCCTGAAGGGATGGCAGCGGATGAACCCCCAGGAGAGCGCCGGGGCGGTCGTCACGCTCTGGAGGGAGGTCGCCCGCCAGGTCCTTGCCCAGGGTCTCTCGCTCGGCGTACGCACGGACATACCGGAAGAGGGGGACTCCACGCGCGTAAAAGGAAGGGCACAATGATGAAGGCGATCTCTTCTCTGGCGGCGGCTCTTTTGGCGGTGTCGGGTTCCGGATCCGCCTGCACATTTGTCGAGGTCGGAGCGACAGACAGTACCCCATGTACGTGAGGGCTTCCTACCCGCAGAACATTTGTATTCCACGGCGCGCCGTTCCGCCGTATAATCCCATCCAACGATGGTGTATCTCCCGGGCGGACCGGGGTGGTGCCACGGGGCACGACCCGGTTCCCAGCCGTTCCGAGGATCCGCGGGGACACCCGAGAAAAGGAGCTACCCATGAACCAGATGACGCTTCGCGCGTGCGCATGCGCGCTGTGCCTCGCGGCCTGCATCCCGGCGGTGTCAGTCGCCATCGAGCCCTGCCCGACAAGGACGCCCGCCCCGACCCCGACGGCCCTGCCGGCCGAGATCGTCAACAGCAGCGCGTGGCTCAAGCCCGGCGACCCCTTCCAGTCCACGTTTCAACTGAATGAAGCGATCTCCCGACAGTTCACCGCGTTCGCGGTGGTGGTGCTCCCCGACGGGACGATGCTGAACGCGCTTACCCTTGACACGCCGCCGAAACCGGTGGCGGCGAACGTCCCCGGCCTCAACGCCCCGTTCTCCTACCCGCTGATCAAGATGTTTCTCCCGGACGGGGCCCCGCTCGGTGGCTACGAGGTGCTGGCCGCGTTCTTCGACCCGAAGAAGCCGATCACGGGAACGGGCGACGCGTTCCTGCTCGCACGCGGCCCGTTCACCATCGCGACCGCGATGCCGACGCCGACGCCCTCCCCCATCCTCGACATCTCCGGCGCGTGGACCGGCATGTACCTCGTCACCGCTCCGACACCGTGCGCGGGAAGGGGCGGGATGTGGGCGGCATGCGTCATCATGGGAAACGACGGCACGCTCTCCGGGCATTTCGAAACCACCACCGGCACGCCCGTTGGAGGCGCCATCAGCGGCACCTACGACGGCGCCACCGCGACGTGGACCGTCGGGGGCACGGCCGGACTGACGTACACCGGCACGGTGCAGTCGGGAGGGGAAACATTGAGCGGGACCTTCTCGAACGGAGCGCTGTGCGACGGGACGCCCACCTCCGGGTCCTTCATCGGGATAATAGAATGACGGTCGGCTCCCCGGCCGCGGGCGCCCATCGGGAAGAGAGCCCGATCCGGGCGCTGCGGCCCTGATCGAGGCGCCGCCGGCGTCGCGCGGCCCAGGAGCCTGGACCCGGCGCAGCGGGGCCCGCGGCACGAGGTCCGCCCCCTGCCGATGGGGCCCCTGGGGACGGACCGGTGGATATCTTCCCGCCCACGCATCCTTACCCCGCCCGTCGTCATGACGGAACGCACCACAAGACGGACGACGCTATGGGCAAACAACCGACCCGCCGGCTAAAGACCGGGAAACGCCACGCGCGACCCCGTGCCGTACTAAAGGCCATTCGCGACGCCAGACACCTGTCCGACCCGAGGGGAGATATGCGCCCCGGCGTGAAACCGGGGGAGATCCCTGTGCCGGGGAGTGATATCGGGACGATGGAATTGGCCGACATCCTCGATACCCGGGTGATCCAGTCGATGATGGATGATTTCCACGCGCTGGCCGGATTCCCCGTGGCCGTCATCGACCTCAAGGGGAAGATCCTGGTCGCATCGGGCTGGCAGGATATCTGCACCAAATTCCACCGGGTCCACCCCGAAACCTGCAGGAACTGCATCGAGAGCGACACCATCCTCACCCGGGATGTCAAACCCGGGACTTTCAATGTCTACAAGTGCAGGAACAACCTGTGGGATATCTCGACCCCCCTCATGGCGGAGGGTAAGCATCTCGGCAATCTTTTCATGGGGCAGCTCTTCTTCGAGGAGGTGCCGCCGGACAAGAGGGCCTTCCGTGCGCAGGCCCGGAGGTACGGCTTCGACGAGGATGCCTACCTCGCGGCGCTCGGCCGGGTTCCGCGCGGGAGCAGGGAAAAGGTCACGACTGCCATGACCTTTTGCCTCAAGCTCGCAAACCTGATATCGGCGCTGAGCTATGGCGCCATCAGGATGTCCCGCGCATTGACGGAGCATGGGAAGCTGCTCGAATCACTCCGGGAGAGCGAAGGGCACATGCGCGCCGTCCTCGAATCCACCGGCGACGGCATCCTTGCCGTGGACTGCGGCGGCAGGGTGATGTGGATGAATGCGCGATTCGCCGAGCTGTGGCGGATACCGGAGGGATTGCGCCGGGCCGGGGAGGATCGCCGCCTGCTCTCGTACGCGCGCGATCAGCTTGCCGAACCGGATGTTTTCATGGACAGGGTCACACAGCTTTACTCGTCCGACGACATCTCCCTCGACGAGCTCCTTTTCAAGGATGGCCGGGTTTTTACGCGCTATTCGTGCCCGCTCAGGCGCGATCAGGCCGTCGTCGGGCGCCTCTGGACATTCCGGGACATCACCGCGCGCACTCGGGCGGAGGCGGAGCGCCTGAAGCTGGAGCAGCAGTTCCAGCAGACGCAGAAACTCGAGAGCCTGGGGGTGCTCGCCGGGGGGATCGCCCACGACTTCAACAACATCCTCATGGCCGTGATGGGCCACGCCGAGCTTGCCCTGATGGAGATCTCACCCATGTCGGCAGCCCGGGACGACATTACCGAGATCATCACCGCATCCCGCCGCGCCGCGGGGCTGTGCCGCCAGATGCTCGCCTACTCCGGCAAGGCGTCCCTTTCCCGCGAGCGGGTGAACCTCGGCGAACTGATCGAGGAGATGCTGCACCTGCTCAAGACCTCGATCTCGAAGAAGGCGGTCATGAATCTGAACCTCGCGCGCGGCATCCCCCCCATTCTTGCCGACTCGAGCCAGTTGCGCCAGGTCGTCCTGAACCTGATCATCAACGCCTCGGAGGCGATCGGCGACGCGACCGGCGTCATCGGCGTCTCGGTGGGCGCCTCGCGATGCGACGAGGCGAGCCTGCGCCAGACCGAACTGCGGGACGACCTGGCGCCGGGGCTCTACGTGTGCCTCGAGGTGACCGACACCGGCTGCGGAATGAACGCGGAGACGCGGGCGCGCATCTTCGACCCGTTTTTCACCACCAAGTTCGCGGGCCGGGGCCTGGGCCTGGCCTCGGCGCTCGGCATCGTCCGTGCCCACAAGGGCGCGATCAAGGTCTCCAGCGAACCCGGCAAGGGAACCACGTTCAAGTTCCTGTTCCCCGCCATGGAGGCAGGGGACGTGAAAGGCGCGCAGGATGAGGCTGAGCCCGCCGGCGATTGGCGCGGCAGCGGCACCGTTCTCATTGCCGACGATGAGGAAACACTGCGCGCCCTTGGCGCCCAGATGATGGAAATGATGGGCTTCACCGTCCTGACCGCCGCCGACGGACACGAGGCGGTGGAAATCTACCGCGAGCGGGGCACAGAGATCGGCATTGTCCTTCTGGACCTGACCATGCCCCACATGGACGGTATGCAGGCCCTCGACGAGCTGCGCCGGATCAACCCCGGCGTGCGCGTGGTCCTCGCGAGCGGCTACAGCCGCGAGGACCTGGCCGCGCGTTTCTCGGACAGGGGGCTGGCGGGCGTCCTCCAGAAACCCTACACCCTCGGCAAACTTCGCGAACTCCTCGCCGGCCTCCTGCCGGGCCTGGGGAGCTGAACCGGGAATCGGGAGCCATACGAAAGCCGTTCAATAGGGGCTTGCACCCCAAAGGGGGGAGGAGCGGGATGAAAAAGACGGCCGTGCTCACGGGTGCTGTTCTCACGGTTCTCGCGCTCGCCTGCGCCTCGCACGCCTGCACCAGTTTCAGGGTAAAGACGGAGGACGGATATGTCTTCTACGGCCGGACCATGGAGGGCGAGGCATCGTACAACTCCACGATCTCCGTGGTGCCCAGGGGGACCGACTACATAGGGACCCTTCCCGACGGCGCGCAGAAGGGCTTGCACTGGACCGTGAATTACGGGATCGTCGGGATGAACTGCGCGGGGCTGCCGCTGATGATCGACGGCATCAATGAAATGGGTCTCGCCGCAGGAAACCTTTTCTTCCCCGGATTCGCCGCGTACCAGCCGTTCGACGCCAAAGAGGCGGATAGGACCATCGCCCACTATGAACTGCTCACGTGGATACTCTCGAACTTCGCCGTCGTGGGGGAGGTGAAGGAGGGCATCAGGAACATCCGCGTGTGCGAGGGGCCGACGGGCGCGGTGGGCGTCCAGCCGCTCCATTTCGTCGTGCACGACACGCAGGGGGGGTGCATCGTCATCGAACACGTGAACGGCGAGCTGAGGGTGTATGACAATCCCATCGGCGTCATGACGAACTCCCCACCGTTCGACTGGCATCTCATCAACCTGCGGAACTACATCAACATCTCGGCGACGAATGTCCGCCCGTTCGATATCGCCGGCATGAAGGAGACTGGGTTCGGCCAGGGGACCGGCATGCTGGGGCTCCCGGGCGACTACACCCCGCCGAGCAGGTTCGTCCGCATGGTCGCGCTGACGAGTTCGGCATTGCCGGTGAAGGGGCCCGACGCGGGGCTGAACCTCGCCATCACCATCCTGAACAACGTCGACATCGCCAGGGGCACGGTCCGCGACATGAGCGGCAGGGAACCGCTCTACGACTCCACCGATTGGGCGGTTGTCTCGGATCTTGGGCAGAAGAAATTCTACTACCGCAGGTATTTCAACAAGGACTGGCGGTGCGTGGACGTGATGAAGGCGCTGGGCGCCGCAAAGGGGATCATGACGATCGGGACAAGCCAGCCGCCCGCGTATAAGGACGTGACCGACACCGCGCAGCCCTACACGCTTCCGTCCGCGCAGTTCCCCGCGGGAAAGCCGTAGGAGCCGCCCTTGCCATCCTCGATCCCCCGTCAGAACTCCATCTGGAGCCGCCCGCCGAGGACGAGCGAGAACCTCTCGTCGGCGGCCCTGCGCGGCAGCATGCTCGCGACGGCGGGATTCACGATGCACTGGAGATCCGGGGTGAGGCGCATCCACGGCGTGATCTGGATGTTGTAGAAAAGCTCGATCCCCTGTTCCGGATGAAGGTTGGGGAGGATCGGCCCCTTTGTGAAGTCATCGCTCACCTCGGTGAAGTAGTAGCCGACGCCGAACGTGTCGTCGTCGCGCCGCGGCACGACCCCCTTGCCGCCCACGCCGAGGCTGTAAAACCAGGTCACCACGTTGGTCCTCTCCGGCGCGAACCCGAGGCGCCCGAAGAGCCCGAGCCCCTGCTTCGTCTCCTCGTCCTCCATGTAGAAGTACTGGTCGAAGTTCCCGTAGAGCGCGAACGATCCGTCCACCGTCTCCGGCGGGCGGTCGAGGAGCAGGTCCTGCAGCAGGAGCCGCCTGTCCTGGGCGAGGTCGAAGAAATGCTTGTTCGACCACACCCCCCCGAACCGGATGTTGCCGGGCAGTTCGAACGGCCGCACCTTCGCGTCCACCTCGCCGCCGACGGTGGTTCCGTACGGCTGCTCGAGCCACGTGTTGAAGCCGGTCTGGTTGGCCGCGCCGGTCGTCCCTCCGACGAAGGGGCCTATGACCAGGTCGTCGGTGCCGAGCGGCATGATGGCGAGGAGCGCCCCGATCGTCGTGTACGGCATGAAGGGGAAAAGAACCGGGTTGCACACCAGCCCCGTGTTCAGGAACTGGGTCTGCTGGTTGTTGGCGAAGACGTTGGTGTCGCCGAACGTCTGCGGGTTCCATTTGCCGGCGGTCACGACGAGGTGCTTCGAGAGCGCCTGCATCAGGTAGACCTCGGAGAGCGTCGTCTCGCCGGGGTCGCCCGGCACGGGGAGGAGCGCCTGGTAGTTCACCGGGAGGAGCGCGCCGACCTTCCCGTTGACCCCCCTGCCGAACTCCGTCTGCCCGTGCACCTTGACAAGGCCGCCGGGCCAGAGGCCCGCCCTGCCCGTGTCGAGGGTGAAATAGTAGTCGGCGGAACCCGAGTACTGGAGCCCGTTGCGCGTCTGGAGACCGCCGTAGGCGTTCTGCTGGAGGATCTGGGTGACGGAGACGTCCGTGGTGATGCCGTCCTCGAGGAGCGTCTGTCGCGCCCCGCCCCAGTCGCCGGTCATCGCCTGCCGCTTCCAGAGGCCGCCGCGGTAATCACTCACCGGGATCAGGGAGGGATTGGCGGAGACGAGGGAGAACTTCCGGTCGTCGCCCGCCGCCGGTCCGGGCGGCTTCTCCGTCGACGGAACCGCCTCGGGAGAAGGGGAGGATTGCAGCTCCTTGACGCCGTGCTCCGCTTCCTGTCCCGCGGCGCGCGAAGAGGCACAATGAATCAAACATACCGCCGCCAGCGAGGCCGCGGCCGCTTTTCCTTGGACGCTCATCAGTACCCCCGGCCAGCTTCCGACCCGGCTCAATGCTAGCGTGACCGGATCGCTGCGACAAGGGAATTTGCACGCGCAGCCCTCACGGCGCGCCGAGGGAGATATCGACCTTCCTGATCGCGCCGGCGAAGGGGAACGGCGCCTCGTAGTCGCCCACGGGCAAGCCGGTGTCCATGCCGACATCGAAGGTCTCGTCGCCCGAGAAGCCGACGGGGACGGTCCTTTCTATCCTGCCCTCTCCGACCTTTTTCCCATTGATGAAAAGCCTGCCGGCGCCCCCTCTGCCGTAGCCGCCGCCGTCATAGACGAACTCATAGCGAACGGACAGGTCACCCTCCGGCAGCTTTTCTTTGGACTCGATGGTCGGCTGCTCGACGCGGAAGTAGTTGTAGGTGTAGGTCAGTTTTCCGTCCCTGACGAGCAGCGCCCATCCGGCCGACACGCCCCCCTGCGCCACGAGGACCCCGTCAGCCCCTCCCTTCGGGACCGTGAGGTCCACGCTGATGCGATGCGACGTGTTCTTCATGTTCGGGGCCATCCACTCGGGAATCCGCACCGCCCCCGGGTAAAACGTAAAGCGAGTCCTCCCCGCCAGGGGATCGGGGCGTTCGCCCGGGGCAAGACGAGCCGCGACCCCCCTGTCATCAAGAGGAAGCACATCGTATTTCGCCGCCTCCGCCCAGAACAGGTCCTGCAACTCCCTGAGCTTTTGAGGGTACTTCGCCGAGAGGTCGTCGGCCTGGCTGTAATCCTCCTCCAGGTTGTAGAGCTCCCACACGTCCTTGTCGAAGTCCTTCGCGCCGGTCTCCAGCCAGGGGAGTTTGCCGTGGAACGTGGACGCGATCCAGCCGTCCTTGTAGATCGCGCGGTTCCCGAACATCTCGAAATACTGCGTGCCGCGGCGGCTCTTCGCCTTCGCGTCGTCGAAGGTGTAGAGCATGCTCACCCCCTCGATCGGCTTCTGCGCCGCGCCGTTGACCGTCCGCGGCGCGGGGATCCCCGCGGCCTCGAGGATCGTCGGCGCGATGTCGATGCAGTGGTGGAACTGGCCGCGCAGGCCTCCCTTGTCCTTGATCCGCCTCGGCCAGGTGACGACCAGGGCGTTCCGCGTCCCGCCGAAGTGGGAGGCGATCTGTTTCGTCCATTGAAACGGCGTGTCCATCGCCCAGGCAAATCCGACCGGATAATGGTTATACGCCTTCGGCCCGCCGATCTGGTCGAAGTGCTCCAGCGCGACGGAGGGATTCTCGAGTATCCCGTTCAGTATGCTCATCTCGTTGAACACGCCGTACGGCGACCCTTCGCCGCTGGCGCCGTTGTCGCCCGCGATGTAGAAGAAGAGCGTGTCGTCCCACTGACCGGTCTGCACGAGGGCGTCCACCAGGCGGCCGACCTCGTGGTCGGTCTGGGCGAGGAAGCCCGCGTAGGTCTCCATCAGGCGGGCGGCGATCTTCTGCCGTTCGGGTGTGAGAGAGTCCCACGCCGGGATCTGCGGAGGCCGCGGGGTGAGCTTCGCGCCCGCCGGGATGACGCCGCGCTTCTTCTGTCGCGCGAATATCTCTTCGCGCAGGCTGTCCCAGCCGCCGTCGAACTTCCCGCGGAACGGCTCGACCCATTTCGCGGGGACCTGGTGGGGGGCGTGCGTCGCGCCGGGGGCCCAGTAGACAAGGAACGGCTTGCCGGGCGCCAGGGACTTCTGGAGGCGCATCCAGTCTATCGCCTTGTCGGCCAGGTCCTCCGTCAGCGTGTAGCCGGGCTTGTCGGGGGGCTCGACGGGGGTTGTATCCTTGTAGAGCGCAGGAGCGTACTGGTTGGATTCGCCGCCGAGGAACCCGTAGAACTTCTCGAAGCCGAGACCCGTCGGCCACCGGTCGAAGGGACCGGCAACGCTTGTCTCCCATACCGGCGTGTTGTGCCATTTGCCCCAGGCGGAGGTGTTGTAACCGCTCTGGCGAAGGATTTCGGCGATTGTCGCCGCGCTCCTTGGTATGATGCTGCTGTAGCCGTCGTATCCCGACGCCATCTCCGTGATGACACCGGTGCCCGCCGAGTGGTGATTCCGCCCGGTGAGGAGCGCCGCCCGCGTCGGGGAGCACAGCGCGGTCGTATGGAACGCGTTGTAGCGGAGGCCTTCCCTCGCGAGACGATCGAGGGTCGGCGTGTCGACCGGACCGCCGAAGGTGCCCGTTGCGCCGAATCCCACGTCGTCCAGGAGAACGCTGACCACGTTCGGCGCGCCGGGGGGGGCCTTGGAGAGACTGATCGTCCCGGGTTTGGAATCCTTGTAGGTGCGCCCGACCTCGGCGTCGAAGGTCGGGTCAGGGCCGGGAAGCATTTCCTGCGCCGGGGCCGCGAGGGGCAGGAGCGTCAGCACGGACGCCGGGCCCGCCATGTTCCTGATTCTCATCGTCATCCGCTCCTTTCAGAAGCCTGGGATATCTTATTATCCCGGACGCCCATTACTCGGACATGCTCCTCGTTCCCGGCGAAACCGACCTTGACCCGGGGCGGGTACTTCTCCAGCACCTCTTTGTAGCGCGCGGTCTCCGCGAGAATCGGCATGGCCATCGGGATCTGCCGGATGCCGACGTTCTCCTCCTCCCGCGGGTCCGTGCACAGGTTGACCGGGATTCCCCCGCCGTCGCCACGACTCCGGGATGCCCCCACCGCGCCCGCGGAGCAGGACACAGGTAGTCTAGCACAGGATTGCGAATCAAATCAAAACGGTACCCGACCGGATGCGCGCATGACGGGGGGGAGATACGTCACGACAAATCGGAATCAGCCGCTGGACATCCCCGCCGGATCGATTAGAATCTACACAAGAGGAGTCGACGGACGGATGCGGCATTCGCTCCGGGAGAGGGGGTGCGGGATGCGCACGACACTGAGGGTTTTCGCGGCGGCCGTTCTTTTATCCCCGCACCCCGCCGCGCATGGAGGGCAGGGCATGAAGACAGCGGTCTTTGCCGGCGGGTGCTTCTGGTGCATGGAGCCCCCCTTCAAGGAATTGAACGGAGTCACGGGCGTGGTCTCCGGGTACACGGACGGGACCGGGGCGGACCCGACCTACGGGGATTACGCCGCGAAGGGGCACGTGGAGGCCATCCGTGTCGCGTACGACCCCTCGAAGGTACGCTACGCGGATCTCCTCGACGTGTTCTGGCGGCAGATCGACCCGACGGACGCGGGCGGCCAGTTCACGGACAGGGGGCGTCACTACCGGACCGCTATTTTCTACGGGGATGAGGAACAGAGAGAAGCGGCGGAGGCGTCGAAGCGCGCCCTCGAGAAATCCGGCAGGTTCACGAAACCGATCGCGACGGAGATCCTGAAGGCCTCCCCGTTCTACAGGGCGGAGGAGTACCACCAGGACTATCACGAGAAGTGCCCGGTCCGGTACACGCGCTACCGCCTCGGCTCGGGCCGCGACCGGTATATAAAGGAGCACTGGGGCCACGCCCCGAAGCCCGCGAACAGCCCGGCCCCCGGGCGGACGCCGGCCCCTGTCTCCCGGGGCGAGCTCAAGGGGAAACTCTCCCCGCTCCAGTACGAGGTCACGCAGCAGTGCGGCACGGAGCCGCCGTTCCGGAACGAGTATTGGGACAACCACCGCGAAGGCATCTACGTGGACGTGGTCTCGGGGGAACCGCTCTTCAGCTCGCGCGAAAAGTTCGACTCCGGAACCGGCTGGCCGAGCTTCGTAAAACCGCTCGAGACGGGGAATATCACGGAGCGGGAGGACCGGAGTCTCGGGGCCGCGCGGACCGAGGTGCGGAGCAGGGGCGCCGGTTCACATCTCGGCCACGTCTTCAACGACGGGCCGGCCCCGGAGGGGCTCCGCTACTGCATCAACTCCGCCTCCCTCCGCTTCGTCCCGAAGGGCGATCTCGAAAAGGAAGGGTACGGGCGATACCTGCCTCTCTTCCAGCTGCCGTAGGGGCACGGCACCGCCCGATCCGGACCGGGGTCACGCGTCTCCGCGCGCCGGGATCACAGGGTGTCACTCTATGGCGCGCTGCCTCACCACCGAGGCGATATCGAGCGTGAACACGTGCCGCAGCGCCGGCAGCGCCGCGAGCGGAAGGAGCAGAAACGGGGGCAGGAGGGACGTCAGCAGGTCCCTCATTGTCACGACGGTGTCGATCTGAAACCAGACGCTGCCGAGCGCGGCGTTCATGAGGCGGGCGATCCCCACGGCGACGGGGACGGCGAGCGCGAGCGCGGCGATCCCCATCGCGAGCGCCTCCGTCAGCACCATCCCCGAGAGCGCCGCGCGGCCGTACCCCAGCGACATGAGCGTGGCGAATTCCCCCTCGCGCTCGAGGATGTTCATCGACATCGTGTTGATCAGGATGGCCAGCGCCACGACCGCGCCCATGGCGATCGCAAGGGCGATCAGGCGCGTCGCCTTCGCGAGCTGCGCGTGGATCGCGTCCTCGAGCTCCGACCGGAGGGTGACCCGGCTGACGCGGCCGGAGGCGTACAGCATCTTCCCGGCCGCCGCCGCGTCCGCCCCGCCGAGCCGCGCCATGAACCCGGAGCACCTGCCCCCGAGCCCGAGTATGCGGCGCGCCGTGTCGATCGGGACGTAGGCCTGGCCGGTGGAGAGCGCGCTGATCAGCCCGGCGACCGTGAGCCGGCGCTCCCGCCCGCCGCTCGTGACGACCACCGCGCCCCCCGGGGCGGGCGGCGAGTCGCCGGAGAAGCTCGCGTTGAAGACGATCTCGTCCGCGCCGGCCCCCGAGAACCCCCCGCCCGCGGTGAACTGCATCGACCTCATCCTCGACCCGGGCGGCACGCCGACGAGCTGGTAGTCGCCCGGGCCCCCGCCGAGGTCTATCGACGCGTATCCGTTCACCAGCGGCGTGAAATCGGCGAGCCCCGCCCGCCCGCACACGGCGGCGGATGCCTCTACGGACAGCGGCTCGGTGAAGTCCGCGACCACGTCCCACGCCTCGCGCCGCAGGAGCGCGTCGCTGCCGTCCAGGATGGAGGTGAGCGTGATGACGAAGCCCGCGGTGATGCCGAGTCCGAGCGCTCCCAGCAGAACCGTGGCCGCGGTCAGGGCGGGTCTGCGGATGAGGTTGCGCCTCGCGGCGCGCAGGATCGTCGAGCCCGACCCCACGCGCGCGGCGGCGAACCATGGGACGCGGGCGGCTCCTCCGCGCATCGCCTCGACGGGGGTCCGGCGGGCCAGGGCGACGGCGGGCACGAAGGCGGCGGCGCAGGCCGACAGTATCCCGATCAGCACCGCCTCGCCCATAATCCGCGCGTCGAACACCAGCGTGACCGGGGGCAGACCCAGCGCCGAGGCGTAGGTTGACGCGAGGAGGCAGTTGACCGCCGGCGACGCGGCGACCCCGGCAAGCCCGCCTGCAAGCCCGAGGAGGAGTCCGATCCGGACGCAGGAGGCCGCGATCGCGCCCCGGCCGTAGCCGAGCGCCATGAGGGCCCCCAGTTCCCTGCGCTGGGACATCACCACGCGGTTCACGCTGATGCCGGTCGCGATGAGCGTGACGACGCTGAAAACGGCGACGAGGGCGAGCACCACGACCCGGAACATCTTCAGGTCCTGCTCCAGGAACCGTATCCCGAACTGCTCGTTGCGCCGGGCCACGCCCTCGATCCTGAGCGCGGCGCCCGCGCGCGAGAGGCGCGCGAGTATCTCCGCCTCGCGCCCGCGGTCGCGTCCGGCCGCGGGTTTCTCCCGCGCTCCGGGAGCGCGCGCGTCGTCGTAGAGGAAGAGGAGCTGGTTCACCGGGTCCGTGCCGCCGAGGTGGCGGGACAGCTTTCGAATCTCCCCCTCGCAGCATTCGACGGGCGCGTAGACGATGCCCAGCGAG
>JBAXOY010000021.1:0-32875 GCA_037133055.1 Chlamydiota bacterium | reverse complement strand
AAGTGTTACCCATTTATCCGTCAAATCTGTCTCATAATTAGCGGGGCGCTACAACGCCTTTAGTGTTGGGAGATAAAGGATCTTCCCCGATGTCCACGAATACTTCGTAGGCCTTTTTTGAATCGTGATATCGTTTGAAATTATCGTAGAATCCGAAACAGTGGTCGAAATAGAAGCCGAAGGCATGCGTGATGACCTTCGCGAAGTTATAAAGGCTCTTCGTCTCGGCGATTTGAATGCGTCGTAAGACTCTTGAGGAGGCTTTATAGCCCTTTCCGCTCTCAATCCAGATGTCAAAAATGAAATATCTCAGAGTACACTGCTGAACTTGTTGAATTTGGTAGCATGGCGGATAATTGGTGGGGTCATTGAACTTCAGAAGGCTGTCAATTTTAGCGTATAGATTATCCCGTCGTTCCTGATTGCGGCGCGACGTTTCATGATTAGCGCCCGCTGCGACGAAACCGGCCAAATCGTCGAGTTCTTCATATGTAAAATAGATGCGATATCCGCCCTTTTTTTTCGGGATTATCAAGGTTCTCGTCAGCATCTGCTCCGAATAGACAGGCTTCATCCAAGAGTGCGAATTCCTCTTTATTGACCCATAATGATATATCTCGAGCGTTGTCTTTCATTGATAGAAATCCTTTACAACTTCAGGGACATAGCCAATCCCTATTCCATGAATCGAACTCACGACTATCGCCGCATGGTAGCAAAATATGTGTCGGCGTGGTTGCCGGAAAACAGATTGTATTTCTGTCGGGAAGCGGGGCTCCCGAGTGCCGGGCAGTGACAGTTATCCAACATCGAGGCGAGATAATCAGTATGTTGGGTAGTATTAGTTTTGACCGCTATTACCTAACATGCTACACTGCTTATAGTGATGTTGGGTAATCGGAGAGTGTATGAAAGGCGTGATAAAAGGTGTCCTGGCTGAGGAGTTGGAGAATTCTCTTCGGATGAAAAGGGAATACGAGAATGCCTTGCGCAAGCTGCCCCAGGGGTGCCTTGTTGCAAAAAAAATCGGGGGGCATGAGTATTTCTATTTGGTAAAAAGGGTCGGCGCAAAAGTCGGGTACAAGTATAAAGGCAAGGTATCGGAGGAAGAAAAGAAGAGATATATGGATGCCAAGCTTATGAGGGCGAGATATCGGAAGTTGTTGTCACAGGTCAAGAAACAAGTGAAGTTCTTGAGGAGTTCGTTGCGTGGAAAAGAAGCAATATGATCTGTGTTATGAAGTTCTCAGGAGGTTCAACAAGGCCCATCTCCTGAATGACTTTATCCTTATCGGCAGCTGGTGTGTCGTCTTTTATAGGGAATATTTCGCTCCCCGGCCGTTTATAGACCACACCGCGCTAAAAACGAGGGATATGGATTTTCTTATTGCTGCCCCCCATACGCTGCGTACTGAGGTCAATATACCTCTTATGCTCAAGGATCTTGGCTATGTAAAAGTAATGGAAGCAGAAAAGGGCTATATGAAACTGGCTCATGCGGACCTGATACTGGAATTCCTCGTGCCTGAAAAAGGCAGGGGCATGGATAAGCCCTACAATCTTCCTGGCTTGGGGATAAGCGCCACCGCATTACGATTTCTCAATTTTCTAACCGATAATACGATAAAGGTCAGGATAGAAGGTTTTTATCTAACGGTGCCTCACCCGGCCAATTTTGCATTGCATAAGTTGATTATATTTCAGCGAAGAGCGAAAGAAGATAAAGCAGTGAAAGATAAAAATGCCGCGATTGGAATTCTAAGGGCACTGATTGACAAGGGTGAGGCTGATATACTCCACCGCGTATTTAAATCCATTCCCGATAAGTGGCAGAAGAAGATAAGGCGGGGATTGGATGAAATTATAGAGAAAGACATTATTGCCGTGTTGGAATAGGAAGAATAACAGATGTGACGCTTTCAGCCCCGGAAGGGATTTCGACTCGGGCTGCGTGCGCAGCCCTCGCTCAATCCCAAAATAGAAAAGGCCCTCATGTGAGGGCCTTTTCTATTTTGGCTCCCCGGGCAGGACTCGAACCTGCGGCACGGTGGTTACAGGTACCCCCGATGTTTCCACCAGGCCTGGACTCTCTCTTTACCGTGTCCGACGCCGACCTTCCGCGGGCAGCCTGAAGGCTGCCCTACGGAAAACAAAAAAAGGCGCGGCGCCGGAGTTAGGTAGCGGGTGTATAGTCTCTGCACGTTCCGAGGCTCGAAGAGCCAAGGCTTCGCTCAGGATTGTCGTACCGAAGGGAAAGGCCTCTCGCTGCGCTCGAGGTCTAACCCTTCGGGTTAGAGTTCCCTGAATTAGCCCGCTGTTCACCCACGCGTTTCCACGTGGGGCTGCCATTTGATTCGACTCCGGTTCAAAGTGAAGATCTCTCGCTCGCCTGACGGCGTGCTCGAGATCAACTTTCGCCGGAGGCGAAAGTTGACAGCCACCTGCTCTACCAACTGAGCTACCGGGGAATACAACAGTTGCTCGTTACTCGTTTCCAGTAAAAAGCGGATGTCAAAGAACAGCATTAGTATAACAAAGAGGGTGGGGGGCGGCAAAGTAATGATGCTATCATTGCCATAGGGCGGACTAAAGTCTACCCTATGAGATTAGGATAAGGGGCGCTAACTCCATGTATACGAAGACGATAGAACCGCGATTCGGCGATGCGGACGGGATGGGGCACATCACCAACACGGCGCTCCCGCTCTGGTTCGAGCGGGCGCGGAACCCGCTCTACCGGATATTCAACCCGGGCCTCGACCTGAAGAAATGGAACCTGGTCATGGCAAGGCTCGAGGTCGAGTACAAAGGGGAGCTCTTTTACGGGCGGGACGTCGAGGTGAGGTCCTTCGTCTCCCGCATCGGAAAATCATCCTTCGATGTGGCGCAGGAGGCGTGGCAGGACGGCAGTCTCCGCGCGACGGGGAAGGTCGTCCTCGTGCACGTCGACCTTGCGCACAAAAGACCAGCCCCGCTGCCGCCAAGCATCCGCAGGGAACTGGAGAAGCACCTCCCCGGCGCGTAGCCAGCCGTAGAGATGGCGATCACAATCCGTGCGGAGAATGTCGGGAAGAACGGCGCTCAGAACACGGTGTCGAACACCAGGGCGATCAGCTTGAAGGGAAGCGCCACGATATCCCCGATCTTGCTGAACATCAGCCCCAGGAGGCTGTGGGATTCCTTCTCCTTGATTATCGTGGTTTCCTTGATCACCCTCTCCTGCCCTGTCAGTGGGACCCCCGTGGTGGATGAGGTTTGTTCCCTGATGGCGGGAATGACCGGGGGTGGCGCGGATGACCTGCACCCGCTCACGCTGCACGCCGCCGCACCCAGCAGCGCCATGCCGAGGATACTGCCCCGGTACCAGCCCGCTGATGCTCGCCGAAAATGCATCTGTCTCCTCCCTTCAGGCATGAACCCGAGTTACTTGATTGAATAGTAGCGTTTTCGCAGGCACACCGCAACCACTATTCTACACCCTATTCTTCCAACGTTTGACGAAGAGGCAATGGGTATGGTACAGATATAATAAGTACAGCGGGGGTCGATATGGGCGCCTCCCGGGCATCGCCGGTCAAGGCGACGTATGCGTTATTCCCACGGGATGGAGCACTGTGCCGGGTGTGCCTTCTCGCCATCCTCCTGCTCCTTTGTGCATCCGCGCGCGTCACCGGCGCCGAGTTCCTGCGCGTCGGGTACATCAACGCCTCGGTCTCCCAGCCGTGGAAGAATTACCCCCAACTTTTCAACCTTACGTACACGCACATCATCACCACCTTCGGAGTCCCCGATGCCAGCGGCGCCATCGACTGGGTGGACGCTTCGGATTCTTTCGTCATCCAGCGCATCCACGAGGCTCAGGCCGCGGGATCCAAGGTCCTGGTCTCGATCGGAGGCTCCACGGTCTCATACAAGGTGTACGTCGATATCGCCGCCGATCCCGACGCGAAGGCGAACTTCATCTCCAACGCGCTCGCCTTCGTCACCAATAACGACTACGACGGCGTGGACGCAAACTTCGAGGGGTGGTGGTACCCCGATGTCGGAACAATCACCGCACTCCAGCGGGACAACGTCGACCAGTTGATCCTGGACCTCGCGCAGGCCGTCAAGGCCGCGCGCCCGGGCGCGCTCTTCACCGTCACCCTCGCCCCGCTGTATTTCCTCCCGGTGAGCCCAAGCGCCGGCGTGGTCAACTCCGATCTCGTCGACATGGCACACCACATGGGGTATGACTTCATGGATAACGCAACCCAGCCCAACGGGCCTTTCCGGGCGCCCGGGACCGCGCAGTGGCTCTACTGGAGCGAGGGGCCCGTGGAGCGGTCGGTCCGGGGGGCGTTCAGCTACCTTTATGCCAACGGGTACGATCTCTTCAAGATCACGGGCGGGGTCCCGTTCTATGTGACTGACTACGCTTCGTGGGACAGCGTGCGCGCCGACGCCGACTGGCCTTCCGTGGGCCTGCACGTTTCCTACCTGGAGAAACAGCACCCGGTCGACGGCCGCTGGGTGAACGATGCCGAGGCGATCGACGCCAAGATCGCGGAGTACAGGGAGATCGGCCTGGCCGGGGTGATGGTGTGGCAGGTGGGGGAGGAGTCGCCGACTGGCGATCTCAGCCAGGCGCTCTACGCCGCCGCCACGCGCACGGAGCCTTGGTCGTTCCCCCGGATGGTCAACTTCCAGCCGCCCCTCGCGGAGTGCCCCGATCCGTACACGCGTGACAACGGCACCGCGTACGGAACGAGGGGCGACTACGGATGGCGATAGGTACGGGCGCCCGCATCCGCCCGGCCCGCTTCACCCGTGCAGAATCTTGAGGAGCGTCAGCCCTCCCCTGAGCAGGAGCAGCCCGTAGACCGCGAGGAGCGCCCCGAGCCCGCGCATGAGATACCGATAGCCGTGACCGGTCAGCCACCGGCCGGCGTGCCACGCCGATGCCGCCACCGCGACCTGCGCCCCCACAAGGCAGACGTAAAAACCCGCCGCGAACGCGAACGCCGCGGCCGGCCGTTCGCCCCATCCCCTGATCATCGTGGGCGCGCCGACCGTGAGCCAGAACAGGTAGGGATTGGGGCTGAGCAGGTTGACGACGACGCCCTTCCGCAGTGACTTCGGATCGGCGCGGAGGAGTTCCTCCTCGCGCGAGCGCGCGCGGAAGTTCAGGTACGCGAGGCGCATCAGGAACAGCCCCCCCGCGACAGAGATCATTCCGAGGATGAGATGGGAACCCGAGAATCACGCCAGAACGAACAGGGCGATGAGGATGACGGGGAGGTCGGTGACGAGCGGCACGAATGCGACCTTTACGCCCTCCCTGACCCCGTGCGCGAGGGTCTGCGAGACGACCAGCGCGAGGAGCGGGCCCGGCGAGAGGCCCGCCGACAGCCCCAGCACAACGCCGACGCCGAGAAAAGCGAAAATGCCCAGCGCCACGAAACTTCCTCCCGGAGTGCTATACTAGTGCGGTCAGCCCGCGCCCCCGGAAGATGCCCGAGGGGCCGCGGGAACTTATAGCCTTCGCGCCGCGTCTAAGATACTAAAGGGATTCATGCAGCCGCTACCGAAAGAACTCCTCATAGAGGCGTCGGGGGGGGATGCGGACGCATTCGAGAAGATCTACCGGGCGACGGCCGACTACGTATACACCATCGCCCTGAAGATAACCGGCCATAGGGCTGACGCGGAGGAGGTCGCGCAGGACGTATTCCTGAAGATCCACAGGGAACTCGGGAATTTTCGTTTCGAGTCGGCGTTCACCACGTGGCTTTATCGGATCACGGTGAACAGCGCGATAAGCACTTCGAGGAAGACGGCGCGGCGGCGGACGCGGCAGGTCGAGTTCGACGACGGGATCGCGGTTGAGGATGAGCGAAACGCGACGCGCGAGGCGATCGAGAAAGAGGGGAATCAGGCGCACGTCCGGTCCATGCTGGAGGCGCTCAACCCCGACCAGCGGGCGTGCATCGTCCTCAGGGAGATGGAGGGGATGCGCTACGGGGAGATCGCGGAGGCGCTCCGGATCAGCATCAACACGGTGCGCTCGAGGATCAGGAGGGCGCGGGAAACGCTTGTCGCCCGCGCGCGACAGGGGGGGCCACCACAATGAAATGCACTGAGATACGGGAGCTCATCGCGTCGGATTACCTCGACGGAGAGATCGAGGGGGACGCGCGTGGAGAGGTCGCGAGGCATCTTGAGGCGTGCCTCGGGTGCAGACAGTTCGAGGGAACCGTGCGCCGCGCCGCGGTGGATCCGTTCAGGGGCGCCCCGAGGGACACGGCGCCGGCGTCGCTCTGGCTGAAGGTGCAGCGGGGGATTGCGCGCGAACAGGAGAGAGGCGTATGCGCGGCTCTCACCCGCGCCTGGCGGTCCCTCCGGTTCCCGGCCTATGCCGCGGCGTCTGCCGCGGCGGCCGCCCTCATCGCCGTATTCCTCGCCCGGGCGCCTTTCACCGTGCCGGGCGGGACGCGCGCGCCGTCCGCCGATACCGAGGAGCTGCAGGCATATCTTCAAGAGCAGTTATCGAGCCTCGCGTCCCACGGCAACAACGGCCCGGGCGAATCCTCGAGCGGTGAGACCGCCGACGGCTCGTCCTCCGCAAACTACGGCACCCTGGTGGAAGAATACCTCATGTAGGGGGAACTTCCCGCGGCTCCGCCGCGTCAAAGTAGTGTAAAGGGGCGATGCGGACGCATTGCCCGTGCGCATAGAACCATGCCGCAGCGCGGTGCTTCGGCGCAACAGGAGGGAGTGAAGATGAGAGCGAGATGCATCGGCGCGGTAACGGTTCTGGGGATGGCACTGCTGCTCCTCACGCTCACGGGAGCGTGCGCGCAACCGGCCTCAACCCCGGGCAGCGACGAGGCGATGATGCCGCCGCCGCGCGACGGTGATGGGGCGACGATGTCGTCCCCTCCGCCCCCGCCGGGCGATGAGGGCGGAGGGCGCAAGGGGAAGGGATTAGGGAAGCATCTGAAGGAGCTTGACCTCACCCCCGAGCAACAGCAGAAGATGAAAGCCCAGCGCAAGGAACAGGGGATCGCCATGAAGAGCATCCGCGATGCTCTCAAGGCGAAGCACGAGGAGCTTCGCGCGGAGATAGACAAGGAAAAGTCGGATAAGGCGAAGATCGAGAGCATCACCGCCGAGCTGAAGAAACTCGAGGCGCAGCGCATAGACCAGGATGTGAAAGGGATCCTCCAGATGAAGGAGTCGCTCACCCCCGAGCAGTTCAAGAAGCTGAGCGCCATGCGCGAAGCGGGCAAGGGCGAAAGGCGCGGGGGGAAGGGGAAAGGGAAGGGCCAACGGCGTGGGCGCGGCGATGACGGGGAAGACACGGAGGCACCTTGTGCCACACCGCAGGCGCTGACCACACCCGCGGCCGCTCCGACGACTGCCGGCGCGAAATAGCGGCAGGACGGTGCAAGCAGAATAGATCGGTCTCGCGGTCGGATTGAGAACGAAGGGATACAGTCAACCGAAAGAGGGGAGGAGAGGGCATGAAGAAAATTCTTATCATAACCATGGCGATTGCAGTGGGATGCGCCGGCATCGCGATGGCGATGAAGCATCCGGAAAAGGGCAAGTGCCCCATGATGGCGAATGAGGGGATGGAATCGTGTTGCCCGATGCACCACGAGATGATCAAGGCGATGATGATGGAGCGGAAACTGGTCGCGACCGCTGACGGCGGGGTCGTGCTGCTACACGGGAAAACGCTCGTCAAGTACGACAAAGACCTGACCATGCAGAAGGAAGTGGAGATCAAGTGCGACCCGGCGGCCATGAAGAAGGTGATGGATGAGATGCGCGCCTCCTGCCCCATGTGCAAGAAGATGGGTGAGAAAGGCGGGAAGGGCTGGGGTAAGGAGCACGAGGGGCACAAGATGTGACCTTGCCCGCCGAATCCGGCTTTAGCCCCGGATGAGGCGGACAGGATTTTCGCGAGGGGCCTCCCAATCAATGGGGGGCCTTTTCGCGAGGTGCGGCGCGTGGAAGGAGGCCGAATTGGCGTCACTCAAACAAACCCCCGCTCGATGCGTCGCCCGGCGGCGGGCGGCGACTGGAGCTGCGGGTGACGCTCAATGCACGGCAGACCATGTCCCCGACGGGGGGTCGAAGACATCGGATGAATAGGTCCCGGAGATCGTCGCGCCGCTCTCGCCGCCCTTCAGGGTCATGTCCACCGCGCCGGGCTTGTCGGCAAAGTTGAGGAACAGGGTAAAGGTATCGAGGTCTATGAATCCGATGATCGATGCGTCCCCATCGAAGTCGCCCGTGAACGCCCCCTCGACGATATAGTCGTAGCGGGTGAGCGTCATCGTGCCCGTGCCGAGCCTATCGAGCGTGACAGCCCATGTCCCGTCGATATCAATCGAAACACGCCCCGAAATGACGTAGAACAGCGTGCGCGCGAAGCACCCGGGGATGGCTTTGGCTTCCGCGTCCCCGATGCCCGTCGGTATGGTCCCGGCGGGCAGGAACACCAGGACGGCGGTGTATTCGCCGGGGGCGATCCCCGCAGGGATTCGCATGGAAAGGAGCGTCGCGTCCATGTCGGTCGGGAGTCCCGGCGTCGAGCGGGCTATCGGAACGGCCCCCGGGGCGAGCGTCCCGGCGAGCGACATCGAGTAGAGCTGCCCGCCGGGCGTGAGGATGACCGCCCAGGCGTCGAAGCTCTCGGCAAGCGCCGCGGCATGGGCGGTCACACTGATCGGGTCGCCGGCAACAAACGCGGTCCGGCTGACGGCGAGTTCGAGCCCCGCCGCGAACGCGCCGGCGCCCGAGAAGCCGCAGAGCACGAAAAACACGGCGGTGAAAAGCCGGAGAAACTTTCCCGAGCGGCAGGATTTCATTTCTTCCTCCCATTGGACGGCGCGGCATTCCGTCGCCGCGGGATCGTCGCGCGCGGGGCGGGGGAACCCGCGCCCCGAACTCCACGGCACTATACTAGCACCGAATTCCATCGCGGGGGAGTATTTCTGCGCGGTGCGGCGAGCTTTAATGTAGCCCGCAGATGAACGCAGATCGTCAGGATAGACAGGATAAACCTACACGGCAAAAAAAATGGACGCGGATTGGCGCGGATCTGCGCGGATAAGAACGCGGAACAAAGATGAAAAGGTATTCAGGACGCAGATGACGCAGAGAACGCGGATTCAAACTGTTTCCTGAACACTGAACGCCGAACCATGAACCCGGGCCGGGCCATTCATCGCTCGACAGCGCCCGCATTATATATTAGAATCACTGCCGGACTTGGAAGGCCAAAGAAGTGAAAAATCGGGCGATAACGCTTGTTGAATTGCCGCCGACATCGTTCGGGCGGCTGGATGGCGAGCCGGTAGATGATGTGTTCTGCTACTTCAAGCTTCCCGCGCGGGCCATCCCGCTCCTGCATGCGATACTGCTGAGGGAAGGGTTCACGAACCTGGTCAGCATCAACCCCTCCTTTAATGCTCCCCCCGGGCGTTTGACCGCCGCCGATATCGAGCGGATTGCCGGCTCCGATTTCCTTCTCCTCTCCGCCATCAGCCGCACCATCCCTCAGTCGAGGGAACTGGGACTCCTTTACAAGAAACTTAATCCGAAGGGAACGATCATCATCGGGGGGTCCCACGCCACCTATCGCCCGGAAGAGTGCCTGGAATGGGCCGATGTCGTGGTGAGGCAGGAGGGAGACAACACGCTCCCGCGCCTGATGGAGGCGCTGCTCGGCAACGGCGCGCCCGACGGAGCGGGGGGCATCAGTTATAAAAACGGCTCCGGCATCGTGCACGAACCGCCTGTCGAGCCGCTGACCGAGACCGAGCTCTCGAATCTGCCGGCCCCCTGCTATGACGACGGCACGAAGAAGGGGGTGTGGGTGTGGCCCCTCTCCACCTCGCGGGGATGCCCCTTCAAGTGCGACTTCTGTTCCGTCTCGTCGTTATACGGGAGCGTATACCGGAGGAGGTCCAACGAGTCCATTATCGCCGACCTCGAGCGCATGAAGGGCGAGACGGTGAAGTATATTTTTTTCAACGACGACAATTTCGCCGGCAAGCCGGAAGAGACGAAACAACTTCTGCGCATGATAATCGACAGGCGGCTCAACCGCATCCTGTATCTCTGCCAGTTGTGCATTTCCGCCGCCTTCGACAAGGAATTGATGGGCCTCATGCGGGAGGCGGGTTTTTCCATAGTCTGCGTGGGCATCGAGTCGCTGAGCGAGGAGACCCTCAAAGCCCTGAACAAGAAAGTGGACGTGAAGAGGAACATGATGGCCCCGAGATTGTTCCGGGAGGCCGGGATGTGGGTCCACGGCATGATGATGATCGGCGGGGACGGAGACACGGAGCGCAACCTCGCGGAAACGGACCGGTGGGCCAGGCGCAATCTCGACAGCGTCCAGTACATGACGCCCACCCCCCTGGCGGGCACGAAGTTCGCCGAAACGATGAAACGGTCGGGGAGGGTGCTGACGGAGGATTTCTCCCTGTACGACGGGCAGCACGTGGTGCTGAAACCGAATCATTTTACGCCGCTCCGGCTGCAGCATCTGATCCTCGACATGTACCGGGAGTTCTATTCCTTCAGGGAATCCGTACGCACCGCCGTCAAGGGGGCCTGCACCCTCAGAATGATCTATCCGTTGAGGAAGATACTCCTCTATTTCTACGTGAAGAAACTCATCAGATCGGCGTTCAGGAGCCCGCAGTTTTGCGCCCACCTGGGATGGCTGCGCGGCGTCAGCTCGGCCATCCCGGTGTCGCGGGCGGATGAGTGCGGGTACCCGCGATGATCGGAGCACGGTCGCCCGCGCCGGCGCGCGGGTCACATCAACCAATGGAAGGCGCATGAAAAAGGGGGCGAAATCGGCCCCATGGCATGTCTACATCCTCCGGTGCCGCGACGGGACGCTCTACACCGGCGTCACGAACGACCTCCACCGCCGGATCCGGGCGCACGACTCCGGCATGGCCTCCCGCTACACGCGCTCCCGCCGGCCCGTGAGGCTTGTCTATTGCGAAAGGTCACGCGGTAGGCCCGCGGCCCAGAGGCGCGAGGCGCGGATCAAACGGCTTGGCAGGCAGGAGAAACTGATGCTGATAGGCTCGTCGAGGAGCCGTATGCCCTGTGCGCGGCGGAAATCTGTTCTCGCCACGGGGATACCCCACGGAGAGATGAGATGAGCCCGCGCGGAAGCCATTGGAAGACCGCGGAGGCGGTGGAGGCGTTCCTGAAGGGGAGGAGGGGGGCGATCCCCGCCGCCGCCCTTCAGATCGAGATCATCGGCACGCTCATCGATGCATGGCGGCCCGCTCCCGGTCGGGTGCTGGACCTCGGGTGCGGAGACGGGATACTCGGCAGGACGGTGCTCGAACGGTTCCCGGAGGCGCGCGTCTGGTTCGCGGATTTTTCGGACCCGATGCTCAAGGCCGCGCGGGAGAAGCTCAAAGGAGTGGCGCGGGCGCGCGTCGTCAAGGCGGACTTCGGCTCGAAGAAATGGGTCAAGGCGGTGGGGGAGGGGCGCCCGTTCGATGTCGTCGTTTCGGGGTTTGCCATCCACCACCAGCCGCACGAGCGGAAGAGGGCCCTGTACCGCGAGATATACGACATGCTGGCGACCGGCGGCCTTTTTCTGAACCTTGACCATGTGAAATCTCCGACGGCGGAGATCGAGGAGGTGTTCACCGACTATTTTGTGGATCATCTCTTCCGGTTCGGCCGGTCCTCCGGGTCGGCGAGATCGCGAAAGGAAATAGAGGAGGAGTACCGCGCCCGCCCCGACAAGAGGGAGAATGTCCTCGCCCCGCTTGACGAGCAGTGCCGGTGGCTCAGGGAAATCGGCTTCGCGGACACGGACTGCTATTTCAGGGTGCTCGAGCTGGCGCTGTTCGGGGGGCGAAAAGTCGGGAAATAGCGCCCCCCCTCTCCCTGGACCTCTCCTACTGTGGTAAAATGAGCCATGATTAAGAAATCGGTCTCAAAGCGGGAGTTGCACGACTCCTCCACGCGTGATGATTTGCGCTACTGGCTCAGTCGCCCTCCCGAGGAGCGCGTGGCAGCGGTCGATTCCCTCAGGGGGCAGCATCATGGAACTGCACTCAGACTTCAGAGAGTTCTTAGAGTTGTTGAACGCCCATAGGGTTGAGTACATCATCGTCGGAGCATACGCGCTCGCCTTCCATGGTGCTCCGCGATTCACCGGCGATATCGATATCTATATTCGCCCCATCCCCGAAAACTCCCTTAAGATTCTCTCGGCCCTTGCCGACTTCGGTTTCGGCTCGCATGATCTGACTCCCGGCGATTTTCAAAGCCCAGGCAAGGTCGTGCAGCTCGGTGTACCCCCGGTACGGATAGACCTCATTACCGCCCTCACCGGCGTGACGTGGGAAGAAGCGAAGGCCGGAGAGGTTGCGGGAACCTGCGGCGGCGTGCCGGTGCATTTCCTGGGCCGTGAGCAGTGTATCGCCAACAAGCGCGCGATCGGCAGAAGAAAAGACCTGGCTGATCTCGAAGCTCTTGGCGAACCATAGAGAGGGGGGACCAACCGTTGCCGCGCTTCACATCGCACCCGCGCAACGACAAGGGGAGTACGGCGATGGGGATACTGCTGAGCTTTGCGCCGTGGTTGCTGTACTGGGGCCTCCTGAGTTTCCACCGGCTCGAGTCGGCGGCGATTGCCGGGCTCGCGGCGACCCTGATCATGGTTATCGTCGAGGTTGCACGGGGAAGGTCCTTGAAGATCCTTCCCGCCGGGTCGCTCGTCTACTTCCTGCTGCTCGCCCTCGCCATTCCATCGCTCGGGGCGCGGCCGGTGGGGCGCTGGGTTGACCTCGCGGGAGGGGCCGCACTTGCGCTGATCGTTCTCATCTCGATACTCGTCGGGAAGCCGTTCACACTTCAGTATGCGCGGGAAACCGCACCCCGGGAGCGCTGGAATGACCCTGTATTTTTCCGGAAGAATCTCGTCATAAGCTGGGTCTGGTTCGGGGCGTTCCTGGTCAACCTTGGCGTTCCGGTCTCAAAACGGCTCGGACTGGAGCTCCCGCTCATCGCGAACTGGGTCGTCTCGATGTGCACCTTCATTGCGGCGATGAGGTTCACTCATTGGTACGCGCGGCCGAGAGGGTAAATGCACCTCCATGTGAGCCCCATGATCAGATCCAGGGGCATCGCGTTCACGCTCGGCCTGTGCATCCTCTCGAGCTGCACGGTCATCTTTGCCGTCATCTTCGGCTACAACTACGTCGTCTCCCGCCGCCTCATCACGCAGAAGATCGAGGAGAACGCCAGGAACCTCGTGCTCCGCACCGCCAACAGGATCGAGACGGTGCTCCAGTCCGTCGAGAAGGTGCCTGACACCCTCGCGGTATCCCTGGAGCACGCCTCCTATACCCGTGAGGAGATCCTGGGCCTGCTTCGCAGCGTGGTCGAGGGCACCCCCGCGATCTACGGCTCGACCATCTCCTTTGAGCCGCACCTCTTCGACCGCGGGTCGCGCTGCTTCGGGCCCTACTATTACAAGAGAGGCGGACGGCTGGAGTTCGCCTGGCTCGACGAGAAGTACGACTATTTCAAGTGGGACTGGTACACGCTCCCGAAAAAGACCGGGCGGCATGTGTGGACGGGGCCCTACTACGACGAGGGCGGGGGCAACATCATCATGGCCACGTACAGCGTCCCGTTCTTCCTGACGGTCGGCGGAAAAAGACGGTTCGCCGGGGTGGTGACCGCGGACGTCCACCTCTCCTGGCTGGAGGAGATCGTGGCGGGGATAAAGATCGAGGAGACGGGATACGCCTTCCTGATCGCCGGGGATTCCACCATCGTCACGCATCCTCAAAAATACCTCATCATGAAGGAGAAGCTCCTGAACCTCGCCGAAGCCCGGCACGATGCGCAGCTCGAGAAGATCGCCCGGGAGATGATGGGGGGGGGGAGCGGGTTTCTCCCGTCCAGTAGCATCGTCACCCGGCGGCCGGTCTGGATAGGGTTCGAGCCGATCCCCTCCACCGGCTGGTCGCTGGGGGTGAGCTTCCCCCGGGACGAGCTGATGGCCGACGTCACCCGGTTGAGCCGGACGGTCTTCGTCCTGGGGCTCGCAGGGTTCGCGATCCTGCTCGGGGTGATCGCGGCCATCTCGGGGACCATCACGCGGCCGCTCAGGGCCCTCGCCGCCGCGACCCGGGGCATCGCGACCGGCGGGCTCGACTTCACGCTCCCCCCCGCGCCCCCCGGGGGGGAGGTCGGCGGTCTCGCGGCGGCGCTCGTCTACATGCGGGACGCTCTGAAGAAGCACATCCGGGAGCTCACGGAGGCGACCGCGGCGAGGGAGCGGATGGAGAGCGAGCTCGCGATCGCGCGCCGGATCCAGATGGAGATGGTGCCGAAGGAAATCCCGCCGTTCCCGGGGAGGGACGAGTTCGACATACGCGCGATCCTCGAGCCCGCGCGCGAGGTGGGGGGCGACCTGTACGATTTCTTTTTCCTCGACGAGGAGCATCTCTGCATCGTCGTCGGGGATGTGTCGGGCAAGGGGGTCCCGGCCGCCCTCTTCATGGCGAGGACCATCACGTTCATCAAGGCGACGGCGCACGAGGCGAAGAGCCCGGATGAGATCCTGTCGAGGGTCAACAGGGAGCTCTCCCGCCACAACGAATCCTGCATGTTCGTCACGGTGTTCTGCGGGATCGTGGACGTATCGACCGGTGAGTTCACCTACACGAACGCGGGGCACAACCCCCCGCTCATCGCGCGCCAGGGTGCGCCTGCCGGGTTTCTGGCGGGGGGGCAGGGGACCGTGCTGGGGATCGAGGAGAACGCGGTCTTCACGAAGGAGACCACCGTCCTCAGGCCCGGCGACATTCTCTGCCTCTACACGGACGGCGTCACGGAGGCGTTCGACGGAAAGGGAGAGATGTACTCGGAAGAGCGCCTGACCGAGGAGGTCTCGGCGCACGCCGGGGACTCCGCGGCCGAGCTCGCGGAGGACACCATGCGGAAGGTCAGGGCCCACGCGGCGGGGGCGCCCCAGTCGGACGACATCACCATAGTCGTCTGCAGGTACCAGCACGTCGCCGGGAGCGTGGCGATACCGCTGCAGCATACGGTCACCCTCTGGAACCGCCTCTCAGAAATCCCCGCCCTCGGGCGGGAAATCGCCGCGTTCGGGAAGAAGCACCGGCTGGCTGAGGACGCGCTCTTCGACGCCCGCCTCTCGCTCGAGGAGGTCGTCGTCAATATCGTCCGGTACGCCTACCGGGACGCGGGCGAGCACGAGATCACGGTCCGGTTGATCGTCCGCGCCGGCGAGCTCGTCCTCGAGGTGCGGGACGACGGCAGGCCGTTCAACCCGCTGGAGGTGCCCTCGCCCGATCTCCGGAAGCCCCTCGAGGAGCGCGAGGCGGGGGGGATGGGGGTGTTCCTCGCGCGGAGCGTCATGGACTCGGTCGAGTACCGGCGGGACGGCGGGGAGAACGTTCTGGTGATGAGGAAGAAGTTGTCGCGCGCATGAAGGTGCAGTAGAATCTTCTGTGTGTGGTGCGGGGCGTTCGCGGGAGCGGCGCGGTGACGCGGCATCATGGGATCGAGAGGAGGGTGTTGATATGGCCGGTGTGAGGGGGAGATGGATTCTCATCGTCGCGGCGGTGGTCGTGGCGGTGCTGTTGGCGGTGCTGCTGGTCGCGCCGGGGATGCTGATCTGTCCGGCCGTCGGCAAGGGCGGGTCTCTCGCCCTCGGCGTGCCCGTGCATCTGCGGGGGGCGGGGCTGAAAATATTTTCCGGCGTGATCGATCTGAAGGGGCTGGAGGTGGGCAACCCGCCGGGCTACACCACGATGAACGCGATCGAGGTGGGGCGGATCAACGTGCGCGCCCCGCTCACCGCCCTTCTCCGTCGCGCGCCCCGCATCGAGTCGATCACCGTCGAGGCGCCGGCCGTCACCCTTGAGCAGGGCCTCACCGGCTCCAACCTGTCGGATCTTCTCGCCAACACGGGCAAGCCCGGCGCGACAGGCGGGGGGAAGAAGCTCATCATAGGAAGCCTCCGCATCGTCGGCGCGAAGGTATCGGTCTCCGTGAAGCTCAAGGGCGCGCTTCCCGCCCTCATCCCGCTGCCGCCGCTCGAACTGAGGGAGCTCGGCGGAGAGGGCGCCCAGGGGGTGACGCTCGCCCAGACCATGGCGCTCTCCCTCCGGGAGATAATCCGGTCGGCAGTCGCCAACGGGGGCGGCGTGATCCCCCCCGAACTCGGGGCGTCGCTCTCATCGAGCGTCGCGTCGGTCGACAGGGCGGGCCGCCAGGTCGTCGGCGCGGTCTCCGACACGGGGAAACAGGCGGTCGGCGCGGTTTCCGACACGGGGAAACAGGCGGTCGGAGCCGCCAGCAGCGCCGCGAAGGGGCTCATGGACGGGGCGAAGGGCCTCGTGAAGTAGCCCGGACGTGCGGCATGTCAGACGGCGCGTTTTCGATCAAACCGGCCGAAGCGGAGGGCGAGGGCGGGCAGCACCAGGAGGTTCAACGCGGTCGAGGTGGCGAGGCCGCCGAGGATCACGATCGCCATTGGCCCCTCGATCTCGAGCCCGGGCGCGCCGCTCGCGAGCGCGATCGGCAGAAGCCCCATCGCGGTGACGAGGGCGGTCATGAGAATGGGCGTGAGCCGCTCTGATGCCCCCCGAATCGCGGTTTCGAGCCCCCAGCTCTGCCCCTCGCACGAGACAAGGTGCTCGTAGTGGGAGATCATCATAATCGAGTTGCGCAGCGTGATCCCGAAGAGAGACACGAAACCGACCAGCGAGCCGATCGAAAGCCCGTTCCCGGAGCAGACGAGCGCCAGCACCCCCCCCACGAAGCAGAACGGAAGGTTCGCCAGGATCAGGACGAGGCTGCGGCCGTTGGCGAACACGATGGAGAGCAGGAGGATGATCCCTATGCCTGCCAGCAGCGAGTGGAGTATCAGGTCGCTTCTTGATCTCGCCTCCGCTTCCGCCGTCCCCCCGAACTCGACATAGGTTCCCTCCGGCATCTTGACGGAGGCGGCGATCCTCTTTTTCGCTTCCTCGACAAAAGAACGGACATTCCGTTCGGACACATTGCAGGTCACCACCTGGACGCGCCGGGCGGCGTCGTGCTGGATCGTATAGCGGCCGGGCATTTCCTTGATGTCGGCAAGCCGGCCCAAACGGACAAAGCTGCCCGTCGGGCTGCGCAGGGCCAGGTCCCCCAACCCGTTGACGCTGTTCCGGTCCCGCGGGTCGAGGATCACCAGGACGTCGAACACCCGGTTGCCGTCGTACACCTGGCCGACGGTTGCGCCCTGGTACGCCGTCTGGATGACCTCGAGGATATCCACGGGGTCGAACCCCCATCGCGCACACTCCTCGTGTCGGAGACGAATAAAAAGCTGGGGGGTTCCGGGGGGCGACTGCGCCTGGACGTCGGCGGCGCCGGGGATGGCGCTCACTTCTCTGACCACCTCCTTCGCCTTCCCGTCGAGCACCGAGAGGTCATTGCCGAAGATGTTGATCACGACGGAGGCCGTGTAGCCGGAGAGCGTTTCCTCGATCCGTTCCGTCAGGAACGTATTCACGACAAAGTTCACCCCGACCAGCGTCGAGAGCGCCTTCCGGACATCCTCCTCCGCGGATTCCGCCGCCTCGCCGCTAAGCGGCTTCAGGTCCACCTCGAGTTCGCTGGAGTGCGTCCCGAAGATGTCGTCCACCTCGGCGCGCCCCACGCGCTGGGCCACCGTCGCCACGCACGGCGTCTCGAGCAGGGCGCGCGTAGCCTGCCGCCCGATCTCGATCGACTGCTCGATGGAGGTCCCGGGGGCGGCGGTCAAGTGGACCAGGAAATGCCCTTCCCGCAGCGTGGGCAGGAATTCCCCCCCGAGGAGGAAAAGCGCCGCGGCGCCCGCGATCGAACCGATCCCCGCGGAGGCGATGACCATGCGGTGCGAGCGCTCGACTCTCAGGAGGATCAGGCGATACTTCCCCTTCGACCACCGCACCAGGGGCGGTTCTGTTTTATCCAGATCCCGGTTCCCCAGCAGCAGTAAACACATGACGGGAGTCACGGTGATCGCAACGAGCAGGGAGAAGAGTATGGCAAGGATATAGGCGATGCCGAGCGGCGAGAAGAGCCTTCCCGCGAGGCCGGACATGGTGAGCACGGGCACGAAGACCAGCGCCACCGCGAACGTCGCGTACACGACCGCCCCCTGCACCTCCATGGTCGCGTCGAAGATCACGCGGGATACGGGGCGCGGCTTCTCGATATGGCGGTTCTCCCTCAGCCTTCTCAGGATGTTTTCCACGTTGATGACGGCATCGTCCACCACCACGCCTATGGCGATGGCAAGTCCCCCCAGCGTCATGATGTTCAGACTGTGACCGAGATACTCAAGAACCGTCACCGCCGTCAGGAGGGAGAGGGGGATGGCGGTGACGGAAATGGATGCGGTCCGGAGGTTGGCCAGGAAAAGGAACAATATCACCACCACGAGCGCCGCGCCGATGCAGATCGAGATTTTCAGGCGGTGCATCGCCGTCTCGATGAAATTCGCGGCCCGGAAAAGCCTCGGATGAACCACCACGCCCTCGGACCTGAGCATGGGGGAGAGCTCTTCCATCGCCCGTTCAACACCCCCCGTCGCCTCCAGTGTGTTTGCGCCGAACTGGACCCAGACGTTGAGGATGACCCCCTCCTTCCCCATGACCGATGCCGCGCTGATGGGCGGCTCGGGGGCCTCGGCGACGCGGGCGACGTCCCCGAGGGTTATGCTCATCGGCGCGCCCGCGTCCTTCCCGGCGACGATGGTGATCCGCGCGAGCTCCGCGGCGGTGAGCGACTGCCCCTCGGTCTGGAGAATCAGGTGCTGGTTCGGGGTATCGATGAAGCCCGCCCCCCTGACGCCCGTGGCCTTTCGCGCCGCCGCCAGCAGGTCGTCCATGGACAGGTTGTACAACCTCATCCGGTCGAGGCGCGGCTGGATTTGGAACTGCTTCACCTGGCCGCCGAAGATCGCGACCTTGGCGACGCCGGGGGCCGCCAGGATGCGCGGTTTGACCGTCCAGTCGGCAAGCGTCCTGAGCTCCATCAGCGTGCGCGTGTTCGAGGTGAGGCCGATCGTCAACAGGTCGCCGGTCGACGAGGTGAGCGGCACCATGGCCGGGGCGGGGATTCCCTCGGGCAGTTTTCCCACAAGCGCCGTCAGGCGCTCGGCGATAACCTGGCGGTTAAGGTAGATGTCGCTCTGCGGGGAGAAGTACATCGTGATCACCGAAAGCCCCTGGATCGAGTTGGAGCGGAGCGATTCAAGTCCCGGCACGCCGTTGACGGCGTTTTCGATCGGCTGGGTGACCAGGGCTTCGACCTGCTCGGGGGCGAGCCCGGGGGCACTCGTCTGGATGTCGATCTGCGGCGTCGCGAATTCGGGGAATACGTCGTACTTCGCCCGCAGGAGCGCGTAGGCGCAGTAGGCGAGCCACATGCACGCAAGGGCGATGACGACGCCGCGGAAGCGGAGAGAGGAGTCGACGATGGCGCTTAAGATTCCGCGATGTGCGGTGTCCATATTACTCCGCGATCTCTATGAGCGCATACTGCGAGAGGAATTCGGCCGAGAGGAGGAGCTGCGCCCCGGTCACGACGACCTGTTCTCCCGGCGAAAACCCCCCCGCGACGAACCATCCCCCCCGGCCGCGGGTGTCCGCGGCGATCTCCCTGCGCGAGAACCGATTTCCGTCCCGCCGCATATACACCCACGCCTTCCCGTCGGTCCAGACCACCGCCGAATCCGGGATCAGGTATCCGGCCTCTTCCGGCCCCGCCGGCAGGGCGACGGGGAGCATCGTCCCGGGAACCGGCGGTGACGACCCCGCCGGGGCGCGGTAGACGAGGCCCCCTCCGGGGGCTCGCGCGCCGAGCGGGTCAGCGGCGACGACCGTGCCGTCGGGGAGCGTGACCCGCGCGGGAGATCGCGGCGTTGAGGCGGCATCCGCATCGGAAAGCGAGACCCTGACGCACAGGGCGCGCTCCTTCACGGCGCCCCCCCCATCCCCGCCCGCCTCGCCTGAGCGAGAGCGATGGCGGGCAGGCTGACCTTCCCCCTCAAGGGGGGAAGAGATGAGAAAATCATCCCCGGCGCGCGCGGGGAGGGGGCGGGGATCGAGTACCTCCCCGAACACGTTTCTCTCCTTCCGGTGGCCGGCAGCCGCGAGCGGCGCCGAGACGATGCCGCTCCCCTTCACGGCAACCGTGTCGAGCGTAATGACCTTCACCCCGTCGGCCTCGGAGATCCGGGAGGCGGCGCCCTCATCGGGCGCCTCCCTGCCGCGCCGGGCAACGCAGGCCCTGATCAGCACGGCCGCGAGCGCCGCGCCCGCCACCGCCGCCGCGATTCGCCCGCGCGTGCAGTTCATCTAGCGCTCCCCCTGGAAATGCGACAGCAGTTCAGGAACGGAGGGAACGTCATCGGGGGAGAAGAGCGGCTGCTGTACCGCGTCCTCGAGATCCCCCTCCGCGCGCAACCCCTTCCCCTTCGCCCCGAGCATGGCGATCGCCGCCGCGATGCGCTGCCCCTCTGCGCGGTACAGGGCGATCTGCCGCACCTCGCCGGGGCGGGTCATGGCCTTCAGGAAACCGACCTGTCGTTCCCGTTCCCCGAGGAGCGCGCCCGCCGCGTCGATCTCGCGCTGCGCGGCGGCGCGCGCCGCGAGGGCCCGATCGATATCGCCGATCACCTGCGACTGAAGGGCGGTGAACCGCGCCGCCGACTCTTCGATGCGGGCCCTGGCCTCGGCGATCGGCCCCTGGTTGCGGTCGAGGATCGGGAGGGGGACGGATGCCGAGATGCCCCACTTCTCCTCGCCCTGGTCCCACTCGAAGCCGGACCCGAGCTGGAGGTCGGGGAACCGCGCGGCGAGTTCGCTCTGGAGCGCCGATTGGCACGCCGCATAGTCCGCGAGGGACGACAGGATGTCCGCGCGTGCGCGGAGCGCGCGTCTCTGCAGGTCGGGGCGGGACAGATCGCGCTTCCGGCGCGGCGCCGGGCCGCAGGCGACGCTGATCGGCTCCACCGCGGCGGGGGGGACCCCGACGGCTGCGGCGAGCCGGAGGCGCGCATCCACGGCCTGCTGCCGCCCCTTCGAGAGCGCGATTTCGGCCTCGCCGAGCGACGCACGCGCCCCGGGAAGCTCGATGGGCGAAAGCTCTCCCCCGTCCGCTCTCTGCTCGGCCCGCGCGATGTTTTCCTCTTCGAGAACGCACTGTCGCCGTAGCAGGGCCTCCGTCTCCGCCGCCTCGCAGAGGTCGATGACCGAGGCGCGCACGCGGCCCCGCACCTCCCACGCCGCACGCTCGATGTTCAGGCGGGCCGCTTCCGCCAGGTGCTCGGCCTGCGCGATACGGTTCCGTCTCTTCCCCGGCGCCTCGACGGGGAACATCACGGAGGAGTCGAGGACATTCCGGGGCGTGTCGGGGTCGGGGTTCGAGACGTACTGATAGCGGGAGTCGGCCGTCGGGTTCGGGATACGCGAGGCGGTGGTCACGCCGGCTTTCGCCTGGGCGAGGCGCGCCCGCGCGATGTCGAGGTCCGGACTATAGTAGAGGGCGGCCAGAGTGAGGGTGTCCAAATCCCATGTCGACGGGGGCCAGGGGTCGATCTCGCGCCCGAGGCAGGAGGCGATGAACCCTTTCAGCCGCGGGTTGTCGAGCGAGCGGGTCTCGTACCCGGCGGACCACGGCGGGGACTGCACGGGCCCGGGCTCGAACACGGCGCATCCCGGCGCCAGGGCAAGCGTGAGGACGAGCAGCGCGATTCTCATGGCGACACGTCTCGCAGTGCGCATAAGTATACGACCCGCGGGGCCCCCGGGCAATCAGCGATTGGTTATGACCAGCGTGTCCTCTTTGCGGCCGCATATCCTGACCGGCGCTTCCAGTGCCTTCCGGATCGCCTGTGCGTCCTCCATATCGATTATGGCGAAGACGCGCCGGGGCGAATTCCAGAGTGCGGTGAACGCGGACGGCTCGATGAACCAGGACGACTGGTCCCCGCGGGCGCTGCCGAATTCAAGATCGCCCGTGTTCCCCACGAGCGCGACCCTCCTTTTCAGATAAAAGGGGAGATCCTGCGGGTAAAAGCTGAAGCAGACCACCGTGTCCCCGGGCTTCGCGCTTTTCGCCACCAGCCGCGCAAGTCCCTTGCAGGATCTCTTCCGCTGCATGCCGGCGATGACGAACGGCGGCCCGATGATCCCCTGGAGGTAGGTCATTATGAACAAACTGAGGAAAAGCCCCGCTACGCTTGAGCGGCGCCTGCACGCCCCGACGAGCAGCGCCTCCGAGAGGAGCAGGACGGCGATCACCGCGCATCCGAGGGGACCGATCGTCGGTTTAGGCGCCAGGAGAGAATAGAGCAGGATTCCGAGAGCGCCGCTCAGGAGCCCGGTGTGCAGAAACCATGCCTCTCTCCTGAGAGATCGAAAGTCCATTTCCAGCAGCGCGGAAAGCGTCTTCCCGATGAGCAGCGCGATCGGCGGGAGCGCGGGAAGGATATAGGGGACGAGCTTGGACTTTGAGCAGGAGAAGAAGCAGACTATCAGGGCGGCCCAGATCGCCAGGAAAAGGCCGGCATCGCTGTTCCCGCCTCCCCCCTTTCGCCGCAGCCCGGCGACGGCGGCCGGGAGGAAGCAGGACCATGGAAAGATGAGCCCCGCCAGCACGGGGATAAAGAACCAGAACGGCTGGTAACGGTGGTGGACTGAGGTGAGATAGCGCTGGAAATGCTCGTGGATGAAGAAGAAGCGCGGGAACTCCGGATGCCTGAGCGTCACGGCGACGAACCATGGCGCGGCGATCAGGAGGAAGAACGTGATGCCCCCGCTGATCCTCATTTCCCCGAGGAGATTCCAGCGCCTGCCGAGCGTCAGGTACAGCACGATGATCGCCCCCGGCAGCACGATTCCGACGAGACCCTTGGCGAGCACCGCGAGGGCGGCGAAAATAAAGAACGAATAGAAATAAAGGCCTTTGTGCGTCTCACCGCTCCTTGTCGCGAGAAGGAAGGAGCCGATGGATGCGGTGAGCAGGAAGGTGAGGAGCATGTCGATGATCGCGAGCCTCCCCTGGGCCAGATAGCCGATCGAGGTCCCCAGGGTCAGGGCGGAGAGCATTCCCGCCCTGCGCCCGAACACCCTTCGCCCGATCTGCCAGGTGAGAAGGATGCCCGCGATGCCCGAGAGCGCGCTGAAAAAGCGGGCGCCGAACTCGTTCTCTCCGAAGGCCGTGAACGAAAGCGCGTTCAGCCAGTAGCAGAGCGGCGGTTTTTCGAGATAGACCACGTAGTCCAGATGCGGCGTGATGAAGTCGCCGGACTCGATCATCTCCCGCGGCACTTCGGCGTAGCGGCCTTCATCCGGGTTGAGGAGCGGCGCCTCGCCGAGCGAGTGAAAAAAGGAGAATCCGAACAGCAGCAGGAGCACAAGCGGATCCGCCCACGCCGGCGCCGCCTCGAAGATGTTCCCCCGAATACGATGCATGAGCCTTCCCCCGCCGCCGTCCCGCGATCCCGGGCGATGGGGACAGCATAGAAAAGGCAGGTTACCGGGGTCTTACCGGGAGATTACCTTTTGGTAATCAGGCGGAGTGGGAATCCGGGGAAGCCGCACCGTGAACGTGCTTCCCTTCCCCGGGCTGCTTTCGACGGCGATATCTCCCCCATGCGCCCGTACGATCGCCAGGGCGAAGGAGAGGCCGAGGCCGTTGCCCGGGGTGGAGCGGCTCCTGTCGCCCCGGTAGAAACGGTCGAAGATGCGGGAGATATCGCCCCCGTCTATGCCGGCGCCGGAATCGCGCAGGGAGAGCAGGGCGTCTGTCGAAGTCGCCCGTATCGACAGGACGACCTCCCCTCCGGGGGCCGTGAACTTGACGGCATTATCGAGCAGATTCGCGATGACGCGCTGGAGGCGGGTGCTGTCCCCGAGAGCGAAGACGGGGGCCCCTGTGCCGTCGATTTCGAGGCGTATCTTCCGGTCTTCGGCGGCGGGGTGAAACAGGTCGCACGCATCCGCGGCGAGCCGCGCAAGATCGACGGGCGCGCGCGCGAATACCGCGACCCCCGAATCGGCCTGGGCGATCTCCAGCATGGTGTTGATCATGTGCACCATCTGGTCGCATTCCTCGATGACGATCCCCGCCATCTGCCGGTAGTCGTCCATGCGCTGCGCCCCGGTCAGCGTCGTTTCGGCGATGCCGCGGATGCGGGTGATCGGGCTCCGGAGGTCGTGGGCGATGGTGTCGGTCACCCCCTTGATCTCTTCCACGAGCGCCTGTATCCGCTCCAGCATGTCGTTGAACGCCCGCGAGAGGTTGTCGATCTCCAGCCCCTTGCCGGCAAGAGGGACACGGTGGGTAAAATCGCCCCTCCCGATCCGGACGGCCGTTTCGGTGACCCCTTCGACCCCGCGCATCGCCTTTCTCGCGATGAAATACCCCGCGGCGCCGCCGAAGAACAGCATGACGGCGATCGTCGCCCCGAAGACCTTATGGATGTGGGCGAGCAGGTGGTCGTCGTCCTCGGTCGTGACGCCGATCTGGATGAGGCCCCCGCCGCCGGATTTTCTGTAGATCACGCGGGCGCCGTGCGAACGGCCGGGCAGGGTGGCCGTGGCCAGCAGCGACTCCCCCGGCGGAAGGGACGCCGCGGCGGGAGGAGGAGCGTCGAGTCCACCCCATGCGCTCATGTCGGATGCGAGGAGCTGCTCTCCCCCGGCGGAGAAAAACCGGAAGAACACCCTCTTGAACCCCTCCGATTCCGCCTCGGTCCTGAACTCGGACCGCAGCGCCTCGATGCCGTCCCGGTGGTACAGCTTCTCGAACTCGCCTGATTCGTTCCTCAGTTCCTCGTCCGTCCGGGCGCGGAGGTTCGTCTTCAGGGCGAGGCAGACCAGCCCGAAAAGGAGCACGGACAATGCGGCGAAGATCGCCGTGTGCCACAGGGTGAGACGCGCGGTGAGGGTGCGGAGCATGTTACGTCTTTTCCTCGAGCAGATAGCCGACGCCGCGGACGGTGTGGATCAGTTTCCGGTCGAAGGGGCGGTCGACCTTGTCGCGCAGGCGGCACATCCTCGCCTCGACGATGTTGGTGTGTGGGTCGAACTGATAGTCCCAGACGTGCTCGATGATCATCGTCTTCGAGACGACCCTCCCCGCGTTCCGCATCAGGTACTCGAGGAGGGAGAACTCGCGGGGCTGGAGCTCGATTTCCCTCTCTTCCCTGAAAACCTTTCTCTTGACGAGGTCGATCGAGAGATGCCCCACGGAAATGGCCGTCGGTTCCGGGGAACGGTTTGCCCTGCGGATGAGGGCCTGGATGCGCGTCAGCAGTTCGGAGAAGGCAAACGGTTTGACGAGGTAGTCGTCGCCGCCCGCCTGGAGGCCCTTGATGCGGTCGTCGACCGAACCTTTTGCGCTGGGGACGATGACGGGTGTCAGCGACTTTTTCCGGCGAAGCCGGTGCACCAGCTCCAGCCCGTCCAGCCCGGGGAGCATGATGTCGATCACCGCCGCGTCATAGGATTCCATGAGGGCGCGCTGCAGCCCCTCCTCGCCGTCGGCGGCGTGCCGGACGGCGAAGCCGGCCTGCGCGAGGCCCTTCGTGATGAACTGAGCGGTCCGTATATCGTCTTCAACAAGAAGAATATTCATGGCGCGCCCCGGTCTTCCCCCATCCACAATGCGCGTAAACGTGCTCCGAGGGTCGCGGCTATTCTCTCATGACGGAGCGGTATTTGCCACGGGGTAATGGGCCTATCACCCGCGAGGGATCCATAGTACAATTGCACCGGATCGGGCGCTCTCATGCGGGGACGCCGCTCGATGCCAACGACGGGGGGGCTGTGCGATGCATGGGAACTACGGAAGGACGACGAAGAGGCTCGTGCGATATGCACTCTGCGCGGCGATGACCGCGACGGCGCTTTCGGACCTGCGCGCCGACGAACAGTCCCTCGACTGGCCGCAGGAGATCGATGCCCCCGCGGGGAAAATCATCGTCTACCAGCCGCAGCCGGAGTCCTTCACGGGCAACAGGCTTTCCTTTCGCGTTGCAGTCGCGGTGACCCTGAAGGGAGCGACCGAACCGGACTTCGGTGCGGTCTGGTTCGAGTCGAGTGTCACCATCGACCGCGAGGCCCGGACCGTGGTCGTCCAGGATTGCACGGTCACGAAGGTCAGGTTCCTCGATGCGACGGCGGAACAGGGGAAGGCCCTTTCGGATCATATCGGGGAGCATCTCGCAAACCAGTGTTTCGTCTTCTCTCTCGACAGCCTCCTGACGAGCATTGATCTCGCCGAGAAGGAGCAGGTCGCCGCCGACCGCCTCGCGACGATCCCGCCGCGCATCCTCTTCAACACCACCCCGGCGGTCCTGGTCGTCTTTGACGGCAAGCCCATGATGCAGCCGTCGGGGAATAATCCCACGGTCATGCGCGCGATGAACAAACCCTTTATCGTGCTTTTCGATACCGCAGGACCGGCATTTTACCTCAAGGGGGGCGATGCCTGGTTGACCGCGCCCGATGTCATGGGTCCGTGGCGGGCCGCGGAGAAGGTGCCGCCCGCGGTGCAGGCAGCGGCCCCCGCCGGACCCGCTCCGGCGTCCGTGCCGCAGCCGGCCCCGACAGTCGTGCCGCGCGTCATCGTCGCGACGGAGCCGACGGAGCTGATCGTCTCGGACGGAGAGCCGGTCTGGGCGCCGATCGGCGGCGCCCGGCTCCTCTACATGAAAAACACCTGGGACGATGTATTTCTGGATCCCGCCGCGAAGCGGTACTACGTGCTGCTCGCGGGCCGCTGGTACCGGAGCGCGTCTTCCGGCGGCCCGTGGACGTACGTTCCCGCGGATAAACTCCCGCCCGCGTTCGCCGGGATCCCCCCCGATTCGCCGAAGGGGCGCGTGCGGGCGCACGTGGCGGGCACGGGTGAGGCGCGCGACGCGGTGCTCGACGCGGGTATCCCCCAGACCGCGTCCATCCCGCGCAGCGGGGCGGGGCCCGCGGTCGCCTACGACGGCGAGCCGAAGTTCGAGAAGATCGAGGGGACCTCGATGCGCTACGCGGCGAACACCGATTCCTCCGTTATCAGGGCCGCAGGGAACTACTACTGCTGCGACCAGGCAGTCTGGTATACGGCGGATAGCACCGCGGGACCATGGGCGGTGTGCACGGTGGTGCCGAAAGAGATCTACACGATCCCCCCGACCTGCCCGCTCTACAACGTGCGCTATGCCTATGTATATGGCTCGACCCCGGAGGAGGTGAGCGTGGGATACCTTCCCGGCTACACGGGGAACTACGTGTACGGCGGCACGGTAGTGTACGGCACGGGGTACTCGTACCCCGGATGGACAGGGAGCGTGTACGCCCCGAGGCCGACCACGTGGGGCTTTGACGCGGAGTATGACCCCGCGGGCGGCTCATGGCTGTACGGTTCCGACTGGTCTTACGGGGACTGGGTGTACGGGAGCGGGCCGGGCGACTGGTGGGGACCCGGCGGATATCACTACTACACGGGGGGGAAGACGGACGGGCAGGGGAAGGCCGATGCCGGGCAGAAGAAAGGCGGAGGCGGAACCCCCGGCCGCCACGAGCACAGGGACAATATCTACGCCAGGATGGAGCAGCCGCTGCGCGCAAAAGCGCGTGCCGGGGCGCAGGCCCCGCGGGCGCCCAGGGTCGCCACGGGCGCGCGGAACAACGTCTTCGCCGACCGCGAAGGGAATATCGCGCGCATGGACGACGGTTGGGAGCGCTACAGCAAAGCGGGTTGGGCAAAGAGCGCGTCGTATGACGTGTCGCGGGAGATGGGCCGGCAGCCGGGTCCCCCGGCAATCACACACCGCTCCGAACTAGACCTGCATTACGCCGCGCGGCAGCGGGGAGCGGTGCGGGCGCAGAGTTTCCAGAGAAGCGCACCGATGTATGGTGGCGGCGGCGTCAGGGGCGGCGGAGCCGCGGGGAGAGGCGGTGGTGGACATGGCGGCGGAGGAGGCAGAGGTAGCGGGGGAGGAGGTGGCGGCGGGGGAGGGCATAGATAACCGCCGGCGCCGCCGCGAAAGCAACGATGTTCCGGGAACGCGGAACCTGAACGGCAGCGAGGTTTCCCGGGAGCATGTCCGGGCAACGGGCTCTGCCGCGTTCAGCCTGCGCAGCCGATGACTGCTTCAGCAAAGCGGGCCTGCCTATCTCCCGGTCTCGATCTTCACGAAGCTGATGCGGCCCGGGTGCACGGTGCACGCGAGGGGGGCCTTTCCCCCCCCCGGCAGCCGCACCGTGAACTGCACCTCCCCCGCCGCGTCCTTCATCTCCTCGCCGAGCAGGCCGGTCCATCCGAGCACCTTTTCGGATTTCGGGATGAGGGGGGCGGGGTTCAGGATGTGGGCGCGTCTCCTGAGGCCCTTCAGAAGGTGGGGGCGTTCGGCGCCGGACTCGCCGAGGACGTCGCGCACGCCGGGCATCATGTCGGTCACGTTCAGGAGGCGCGCCTTCTCCTTCAGGTCCGCGACCATGCCCGTGTCCTTGAAATAGCCCGTCCAGACGAGGGTGCGGCTCCCCGCGTTAAAGTAGCGGCCGCGGATCTCAATGTTGTCCGAGGCGTCCTCCCACCGCACGTCCGACTCCTTCATCTCCCCGTCACCCATCGTCACCTCGATCATGAACTGCCTGAACAGGGTGCTGTCGCGGGAGAAGTCCTTCTCCATCTCCGCCCAGTTCCCCCTGATGAAGTTCAGGATGTACGGCCACGCGGGGTTGCCCTTCACCATGTACGCCGCCCCGTAGTGCTTCCCGCCGAGCCCCCCCAGCGTCTTCTCCGCGAAGTGCATGACCTTGAGCGGGACCACCGGTATGGCCGGCAGCGTCACGCGCTCGGCCTCCTCGAGGCTGGGCTTCCCGTCCTTCCCGGCCGCCACCCTGAACAGGGTATAGGTGTGCATGCTCAGGTGCGCGGCCGGCTGGTCCACCAGCCCGTCCCCGTTCGCGCCGTTTGAACCGACGATGGACAGCGCCTGCGTCGGTCCGATGGGGTAGCGCTTCTCGCGCACCTCCTCCGCGAGCATTTCTATCCGCTGGATATGCTGCGCCGTGCCGAGCTCCGTCTGCTCTATCTGATAGTACTCCCTCCCGATGAAGTGCCGCACGAACGGCAGCCACTTCACGAGGTTGACCGTGTCGCTCGCCTGCGGGGAGCCGAACAGGGACCCGGCGCACGTGATGAGCCGCGCCTCGATGCCGAGCAGGCCGCGGTACTGCGCGTAGGTGGTGAAGAACTGCCGGTTCTTTTCCTTCTCGGCCTCCGGCCGGGAGCCGCGCTCGGCGGCGTAGGCCCTGATCTTATCGTAGCGCTTGGGGTAGTAGGGGCTGTCAATCCCCTCGAACTTTTTCACGCCCGGGTATTTGCCCGCCGGGTCGGTGAGGTACCCGAGGAACTCCTCGTGCTGCGTCACCAGTTTTTTCCGCGCGCGCTCGTAGAGACGCCTGAGGGAGGGGCTGTTCCTGAAGAGCTCCTCGTACTGGATCTTGATATTGTCGAGCACAACGAAGTCGTCGATCACGTTGATGAACAGCAGGAACTCCGGGTCCTTCTGAAGCACCGCCCACTCGGGGCCGAATTTCTTGACGGTCTCGTTGTACTGGTTCTTGAATGTGTAGAACACGCGCCTTGCGAGCTGGGCCATCAGGACGCCCCCCTGGCTGTAGCCGATCAGCACGACCCTCTTCACGGGGGGCGCGCCGCGCGCGGCGCGGCGCTCGTTCTCCGCCTCGAACTCCCTCGCCATCGCGGGGCCGACGCGCGTCCAGGCGAGGCCGTGGTCGGGGGAGTACAGGGCGGCCTGCCTGGTTACGGGGTCCTCCGGCGTGTCGTAGGCGAGGATGCGGCAGGGGATCCCCTCCGCGGCCAGCATTTCCACGAGGCGTCCGTAGTGCTCCTCCTGGGTGATGCGGAGCCCGGGGACCGCAAGCCCCGGTATGGCGAGGACCAGCGGGGCGTCAGGGGCGGGCGCCGCCGGATAGAGGTCGTTCCGAGGGGGCGGCTTGATGAGGTCGAGCGTCGTGCAGCCGGCGGAGAAGACGATAAGAACCGCCGCGAAAGCGGGGACAGCGCGTGGGGCGCGAAGGGACGTGCTCATGACCTGGTTCTCCGTGTCCGGTTGAACGGCGGTGAAGGGACAGGCCCGAAGGGTTGTCCCCCCATAAGTCACCACACACGAATGACGATGGAGTATACTATGCGCGGGAGGCATCACCAATGTAAAATAGGATGCGCGCGGGGAGATCCGCGGCGGCCACTTCAGGGGGGGCACGATATGAAACTATATTTCGCGGTCTGGGTATCGGCACTGGTGACGGCGATGGCGGGCGCCGGGGCGGCTTCCGGTCAGTCCGACGACACGGCGGCCGCGGAGTGGCCGCGCGAGATAGACAGGCCCGGCGGAAAGATCGTGATCTACCAGCCGCAGCCCGACTCGATGAAGGGCGACATGCTGACCGGAGGCGCGGCCGTGTCCGTCACGCTGAAAGGCGCCACGGAGCCCGTCTTTGGCGCCGTGTGGCTCGAGGCCCGGGTCACGACCGACCGCGACGCGCGCACGGCCGTCATCACGGACGTCAAGGTCCCGAAGACGCGCTTCCCGGGCGCCACGCCCGCGCAGGAGAAGAGGCTCACCGATGCCATCGAGACGCATCTCGCCGGGTCGAGCCTGGAAATCTCCCTCGACCGCCTGCTCGCCGGCCTTGCCCTGGCGGAAAAGGAGAAGGTCGCCGCCGCGAACCTCTCGACAGTTCCCCCGAAGATCGTTTTCAGCGCCACCCCGGCGCTGCTCGTCAGCATCGACGGCACACCGCAGCTCCAGCAGGCGCCCGGCTCCGCGGTCATGCGCGTGGTGAACACCCCGTTCGTCATGCTCTTCGACATGGCGGGGCCTGCATTCTATCTCAAAACCGCCGAGGGCTGGCTGAGCGCGCCCGATATCACGGGGCCCTGGCAGGCCGCGAAGAGCGTGCCCGCGCCCGTCGCAGCGGCGGCGCCCCCGGAGCCCCCGCAGGCCGCCGTTCCCGCCACGCCTGCGCCTCAGGCGTCGCCGGCCCCCGCGCCGCGCGTCATCGTCGCGACCGAGCCGACGGAACTGATCGTTTCCGACGGCACGCCGACCTGGAGGCCGGTCGAGGGGAATCAACTCCTCTACCTGAGCAGCACCGGAAGCGACGTTTTCATGGAGGCCGCCACGGGGCAGTACTACGTGCTCCTCGCGGGCCGCTGGTACCGGAGCGCGTCCGCGAACGGGCTGTGGGCCTATGTCGCGGCGAACAGGCTCCCGCCCGCGTTCGCGAAGATCCCCCCGGACTCGCCGAAGGGGCGCGTGCGCGCGAACGTGGCGGGCACCGAGGAGGCGCTCGCGGCGGTGCTCGATGCGAGCATCCCGCAGACGGCCGCGGTGAAACGGGGGGGAGCGGACCTGAAGGTCGAGTACGACGGCAAGCCGCGGTTCGAGAAGATCGAGGGGACGGATATGCGCTACGCGGCGAACACCGCCGACTCCGTTATCGGGGTGGAGGACGGGTACTACTGCTGCCGCGAGGCGGTCTGGTACCAGGCGGACGACCCGTCGGGGCCGTGGGAGGTCTGCGATTCAGTGCCGGACGACATCGACGCGATTCCGCCGAGCTGCCCCGTCTACAACGTGAAGTACGTCGATGTGTACGACTCCACGCCGGACGAGGTGTACATGGGGTACCTGCCGGGCTACGAGGGGAACTACGTGTACGACGACGCCGTGGTGTACGGCACCGGCTACGCGTATCCCGGCTGGTACGGGAACAGGTACTATCCCCGGCCGTGGACGTGGGGCTTCGACCCGGTCTACAACCCATGGACAAACGGATGGCGCTACGGCACGTCATGGGGGCCCCGCTGGCCCACCTGGAGCGGACAGAGCGGCTGGTGGGGGCCCATGGGCTACCGCCCGTGGGGCGACCTGGCGGACCGGTATGGCGTCGGTGTGAATGACGGAAAACTCACCGTGGACGGCCGCACCTATACCCGCGACGAGCTGAGACAGGGAATCAACGCGGGAAGGAATGGCGCGGGGGATTTCGCGGGCGGGAAGATCTCCGCGAAGGACGGGCAGATTACGGTCGGCGGCCGGACCATCTCCCGCGACGATCTCAGGGACAACCTTTACAGGAGGAGTGGAAATCAGTCCCGTATCGCGGAGCCCGCAAAGGCGCCCGCCCTGACGGCGACGGTCCCGAAGCCCTCGCGCGGCGCGGAGAACAACGTCTTCGCCGACCGCAACGGCGATGTCTTCAGAATGAAGGACGGGTGGGAGCAGTACGGCCGCGACGGATGGGCGAAAGGCGGCGGCGCGGCGGGCGTCGGTGCCGGGCGCGCGGTGACGGTCCCCGGCGTCGAGCGCGGAGAATTCGCGGGGCGGGGCGTTACGCAGATCCAAGGCTTGAGCCGGCCCGGGGTGTCGTCCGATATCGGGGGGCGGCAGGTGTCGTTCCCTGCATCCAGCTTCGACCGCGCAGACCTTGACCGCCAGAACTGGGCGCGGCAGCGCGGCGCGGCGCGGGCGTCGGATTTCCAGAGGGGGTATTCCGGACGGGCCGGCGGCGGGTTTGACCGTTCCGGCTTCAGCGGGAACCGGTCGAGTTTCGGCGGCGGGCGCCCGAGCTTCGGCGGAAGCCGCGGAGGGGGAGGCGGCGGTTTCCGCGGCGGCGGAGGAGGGGGAGGCCGCGGCGGCGGGGGGCGGCGGGGAGGGGAGGCGACGGGTGAACGCCAAAAGCGCGCGGGGGAAAGCGGCGAAGACGTCCCCCGG
>JBAXOY010000020.1:0-34047 GCA_037133055.1 Chlamydiota bacterium | reverse complement strand
CGTAGGCCGGGGCGACGAGGATCGAGACGCCCGGCGTGTGGATCGAGTAGACCTCGCGCTTTTTCAGGTCCCTCCGCGCGGCGTGCCCGCCCGCCTTCTCCATTCCGAAATAGCGCCCGTCCCGGGCGGCGCAGTTGTTGTAGAGATTGAAATCACCATCGGTCACCAGGCTGTGTGCGATGAGGAGGTAGGAAGGCTCGTCCCCCGCGAGAAGGAGTGCACGGCCGGCACCCTGGTCGTCGAGGCGAATGAACCGGGTGCGGGCGAGGGAGAACACAGCCAGGGAGACGATGAAAATGATGCAGGAGAACAGCGCGCCGCGTCCGGCCATGGATTCAGGCCCCATTCCTTATTCGTTGTCGTTGAAAGAGTTAATATGCACGACATTCTCGTCATCGTGCAGGTTGAACCGGGGCCCCTCCCCGGAGGGGTCGTGTCGATGGGCAGCAGAGCCCCGGGGACCCCGGACCCCGGGCGTCAGAATTTTAGCATACAAGGCCGATGCCCGGGATGGTAAAATAGCCGCACATGGAACGGATTAAGTCCGATTGCCGTCAGATGCGATGGGACAGGCCGTGCGCCCCTCACAAGCGCGAGGGAGTGCACTGCCGCGGGTGCCTGCACTACGATCCGTTGAAAAAGCGGGTCCTGGTCATCAAGCTCGACGCGCTGGGCGACGTTCTCCGCACGACCTGCATCCTGCCCGCGATCAGGGAGAAGTACCCGGGCTCGCAGATCACCTGGATCACCATGCCCGCCGCGATCCCCCTCCTGGAGCACAACCCCTTCATCGACAGGGTGGTGCCGTACGGCCCCGACGCCCTCGCCGCGCTGGGAGTTGAGCGATTCGACCTCACGCTCTGCCTTGACGCGGCGCCGCGGAGCGCCGCGCTCGGCAGCCTCTCCCGGGCGAAAGAGAAAAGAGGGTTCGGCGTCGACACGAAAGGCCGCGTGGTCCCCTTCACTTCCGAGGCGCGGGGATGGTTTTTGATGGGGATATTCGACGATCTGAAGAAGGCGAACCGTCGGACCTACCAGGATATCGTGATGGGGATCTGCGGCCTCGAGGGGTTGCGGCACGAGATCACGGTGAGACTCACGGAGGCGGAGAGGGAGTTCGCGCGCCGTTTCGCCGCCCGCGCCGGCCTTCCCGTCGAGGGGGGGAGGAGGGGTGTCGCGGTCGTCGGTGTGAACACGGGAAGCGGGAGCCGCTGGCGCATGAAGCAGTGGCCGGTCGCCCGATGCGCCGAGTTGATCCGGCGGCTCTCCGGGGGCGGCCGGACGCGGGTGCTCCTCTTCGGGGGCGAGGAGGAGGTCGCGCGGAACGCCGCGATCAGGAAAGCCGCGGGGCCGGCGCTTGTCGACACGGGGTGCGGCAACAGCCTTCGCGAATTCATGTCCCTTGTCGGCCTGTGCGACCTTCTGGTGACGAGCGACAGCCTGGGGCTCCACGCGGCGCTCGGGCTCGGGAAGAAGGTTGTGGGGCTTTTCGGGCCGACCTCGGCCGCGGAGATCGATACCTACGGCCGCGGCATCAAGATAGTCCCGGACGTGGACTGCGCGTGCTGCTATCTCCGCGAATGCGACCGGACCCCCTCCTGCATGGAGCGGATCCCCGCGGAGACGGTGGCGGCCGCGGTCGACAAACTCCTGAAACGGTAGCCCCGGACAGTCTCCCGGGAACTGCGCGCGGGCAGGGAGGTATTTTCCGTGATAAGAACAATGGCGGTGATCCCCACCTACAACGAGGCGTCCACGATCATTCCCCTCGTCAGGGAGGTGGTCGAGCAGACGAGGGATATCGAAGCCCTCGTCGTGGATGACGACTCGCCCGACGGAACAGCCCGGCTCGTCGAGGAGGAGGCGAAGGTGATGCCGCGCGTCCACCTCCTGCTCCGCACAAAAGACCGGGGCCGGGGCCTCGCCGGGGCCGAGGGGTTCCGTTGCGCGCTCGATATGGGCGCGGAGCGCATCATCGAGATGGACGGCGATGGCTCCCACGATCCGGCGTTCATTCCCGCGCTTCTGCGGGCGTCCGAGTCGGCGGACCTCGTGATCGGCTCGCGCTACATCCACGGAGGCAGGGACGAGGACCGGAGCCGTATCCGAAGGGTGGTGAGCGCGCTGGCACGGAGGTACCTGGGGATCGTGCTCGGGGTGAAGGTAAAAGACCCGACCTCCGGGTTCAGGTGCTATACGCGGGAGGCGCTCACAGCGATCATGGCCGAGCCGCTCCGCGCGCACGATCCGTTCATCGTCGCGGAGACGCTGTACCGGTGCTCACGCAGGAGGATGAGGATCACCGAGGTGCCGATCGTGTTCCACGACCGCACCTTCGGTCAGTCAAAGCTCGCTGCGGGCACGCTCGTGAAGTATCTGTTTGCGGCGCTGCGGCTCAGGCTCACGGGGCGCTGCTGAACAGATCGTGTCGGCGCAGGGGTGTTACGGCGTGTCGGAGTGCGAGATCGGGAAGGGTGAGTCGAGGGGAACCGCATGGGAAAAAATGAAATAGTGAGGGCGCGATCCATACTCGTCGGAGTCATAGGGGCGTCGAGGCCGGACCGGCGGGCGGCGGGCGACGCCTGCGAGGTCGGCCGGCTTATCGCGCGGCGTGGGGCGGTGCTCATCTGCGGGGGCTTGAGCGGCGTGATGGCGGAGGCCGCGCGCGGGGCAAGGGAGGAGGGGGGGCTCACGATCGGCGTGCTGCCGGGGGATGACCGGCGCCAGGCCAACCCGCACATCGATATTCCGATCGTCACGGGGATGAGCTACGCGAGAAATATCATCATCGTGCGGACCGCGCACGTGCTCATCGCAATCGGGGGAGCGTACGGCACCCTCTCGGAGATCGCCTATGCGCTGAACCTTGGGGTGCCTCTCGTGGGGCTGGGGACCTGGGATGTCGGGAAGATCGACCGGGGAGGCGCGGGATTCGTCACGGCGTCGACGCCCGTCGAGGCGGTGGAGAAGGCGTTTGGGAAGATCGATCTGAAACGCGAGGGATGATGACAAACAACCTCGTGGAAGTCACCCTGCGCAGCATCGTCCCGACTGGCAACGGGTTCGCGGTGTTCCTGCATGGCGGGGGGAAGACCTTCGTGATCTACGTCGATCAGGATGTGGGGGCCGCCGTTGCCATGTATAGGGAGGGGACTCCACGGACGCGGCCCCTTACGCACGATCTCCTGATCAGCATTCTCAAGGGGCTCGAGATAGACGTCGAGAAGGTGGTGATCAACGACCTCAGGGACAACACGTTTTTCGCGCGCCTGTTCCTGCGCGACGACGGCCCGGAGGGGAAAAGAATTTTCGAGATCGATGCGCGGCCGAGCGACTGCCTCGCCGTCGCCCTGCTGGGCGGGGCGAAAATGTACGCGGCCCCGCATGTCCTGGAGTCCGTGAGCGACGTCGGCGAGGTGTCGGAGGACAAGGAGAAATAAAGGGCGCCTAACGATTTGCGCGCCTCGCCGGCACGCTGAAGATGCAGCCGCAGTAGTTCTGACGGTAAAGCCCGCAGGCCCGGCTTATCCGGCAGCTCTCCCCGTAGCCGTCCCCTTTTTTGAAGTCCGCCTCGTGGAACGGGACCCCGTGGCGCGCGCCCGCCTCCCTCCCGATCCGGTTGATCAGGGCGGCATTCTTGTGGGGGCTTATGGTGAGCGTGGTCGCGAAGCGGCTGAACCCGAGCGCCGCCGCGGCGCGGGCTGTTTCGTCGAGGCGCATGAGAAAGCAGCGCGCGCAGCGGCCCCCCCCTTCGGGTTCCGGCTCCAGACCCTTGACGAAACTGAACCAGTCGCGGGGTCGATACTCCTGGACGATGAGCGGCAGGGATGATTCGCGGCAGTGGCGCTCCGCCGAGGCCAGCCGCAGGGCGTATTCTTTTGGAGGATGGATGTTCGGATTATAGAAGCAGCCGGTCACGGTATAGTCACGGGCGAGGACGTTGAAGACGTGCGTTGCGCAGGGGGCGCAGCAGATATGGAGAAGCATGCGCGGCTTTTTCATGGGGTGTACTCGCCCGGGTAGCCTGGGAGCCTGTCCGAATACCCGGACAGGTTTCCAGTATAGCGTAATTCCACGGAGGGGGGAACAGGCGCCGGCGGAAGAGGATGAAGCCGGGCGGGAGTGATAGTCATAACTTATTGCGACACCGTGTAATAAAATATATTTTCCCCCGAACGCGAGATGCCCTCACGCTTTACGGACGGGTTGGTATATACTATCTCGCCATGACCCGGTGTCCCAACGAGGCCTTCTGCATCACCATGAAAAGAATCCTGATCACGGGCGCGAGCGGCTTCCTCGGCTGGAACCTCGCGGCGAGCTTGAAGAGCGCGTATGAACTCCGGGGGACCTTCGCCCACAATCCCGTCGAAATCCCGGGATGCCCGATGGAGAGACTGGATCTCGCCGGCGGCGACGACATCGAGGCCGTGGTCACACGCTTCAGGCCCGACGTGGTGATTCATGCCGCGGCGCTCATCGATGTGGACCTTTGCGAGCGGGATCCGGAAATGGCGCGCAGGGTGAACGGGGAGGCGACGAAACGCATCGCAACCGTCGCGGCCGAAATGGGCGCCCGCCTCGTCTATTTTTCATCCGATATGGTTTTCGACGGGAGAGAGGGGATGTACACCGAAGGGGACGAGCCCTGCCCGATGAGCGTCTACGGGGAGACAAAGCTCGACGGCGAGCGGTGGACACTGGGCCTCCATCCCTCGGGCGTGGTCGCGCGGCTCTCGCTCATGTACGGGATGGGCACGGGGGCGCACGGCTCCTTTCTCGGTTGGATGCGGAGCCGTCTCGGTAAGGGAGAGCCGGTGGACCTCTTCACCGACCAGTACCGCACGCCCCTGTACGTCCTCGATGCGTGCCGCGTTGTGGGGCGGATGATCGAGATGCCGGAGTTTTCCGGCATCTACCATCTCGCGGGCCCCGAGAGGATGAACCGCTATGAACTCGGGCGAAAGGCGGCCGCCGTATTCGGCTACCCGGAACGGCTGCTCCGCCCCGTCCGAATGGAGGAGATGAGAAACCTGATGCCGCGGCCGAAGGACAACTCGTTGGACAACCGGAAGGCAGCGCGGGAGCTCGGCGTGCGCTTTACCGGGGTGGCGGAGGGCCTCAAGGCCGTCGCCGGGGAGGCGGGCGCATGATGCGCTATGTGCCCGGGAGGCTTGTCCCGATACTGTTGTACCACCACATGGGGGGGATCGGCCGCCCGTCGCGCTCCTACCTCGACCCGGCGCTTTTCGAACACCAGCTCGATTTTATGAAAATCGGCGGGTACTCGGTGGCCGACCTTGCCTCCCTCGCGGAGGAGATGCGCGCGGGGATCGGGGTGCCCCCACGCAGGATCGTGATCACGTTCGACGACGGCTGGCGCGACAACTATCTCATGGCGTTCCCGCTCCTCCGCCGCTTTCGGGTGCCGGCGACGATGTTCCTGGTCGCCGGCAGGATCGGGATGAAAGACTATGTCGGGTGGGAGGAGATCAGGGAGATGCGGAGGTCGGGGGTTTCATTCGGCGCGCACACGGTGAGCCACCCGCGCCTGACAGAGCTCCCCCCCGGGGAGGCAAAGCGGGAGATCGAGGAGAGCAAGAAGATCCTCGAGGACGGGCTGGGGGAGGAAGTTTCGACCTTCTGCTACCCGTACGGCTTCTTCAACAGGGCGGTCCGCGACATGGTCGAGGCGGCGGGGTATCGCGCGGCGTGCTGCAACTCGCCGGGGAGGCTGTGGCCCGACGGCGATCTCTTCGCCCTCAAGCGGGTGTCGATGACCTACCGGATGCGGAACTGGTTCATGCTGTCCGCCGCCCTATCGGGGTACTATGTCTATTTCAAGGAGCTGCGGGTGGGGAACAAGCCGTATATAAAATCCAAAATCCAAAATCCAAAATCCCAACACTGATATACGGAGTGGCACGACGGAAATGACCGCTAAAAGGGTAGTGAAATCACTGAGGGAGATCCGGCAGTACGAGCTCCTCAACACGCGCGTCTGCGACCTTCCCCCCAAGATCGAGGGGAGCCTGAGGGACTGCATCCTCGCGCACTACCGGGAGCTCGAGGCGAGGAAGATCAAATTCAGGCCCCGCTTCTATCTCGGCGCGGATATCGACGACGGGTGGGGCTGTGTGGACGGCACGATCTGCATCGAGGTCCCCTTCTACCTCGGAAGCCCGGAGCTCACGGCGTTGCACCGGGAGTACTACGCCGAGGTGGAGGGAGAGGCTGAGATCATGAAGATCCTCCGGCACGAGACGGGCCATGCCATAAACTACGCCTACCGGCTGCACGAGCGCAAGGATTGGCGCGAGATCTTCGGCGACTTCTCGAAGCGCTACCCGAAGCGCTACCGCACGAAGCCGTGGAGCAAGAAGCACGTGCAGCACCTCGACCTCGTCTACGCGCAGCGCCATCCCGACGACGACTGGGCCGAGTCGTTCGCCGTTTGGCTCACGCCGGGCATCAACTGGCGCCGGCGCTACAAGGGGTGGGACGCGATCGAGAAGCTCATCTACGTCGACATCATCATGAAGGGGATCGGCGCGACTGCGCCCACGGCGAGGAGGATCGCCTACGACGCCCCCGCCCGCAAGGAGCGGCGGACTTTGGCGGAACTCTACGACGTGGAGGCGGTGGCGGCGCTGGGCGAGCAGGAGATGGAGGATTACATCAAGGACCTCGGGCAGATCTTCCTGCGCCGGGTGCGCCGCAGGGAGTACCACGTGCCCGCCGCCGACTTCCTCAGGCGGTACCGGGAGGCGATCGTCTCCGGGGTGGCCCGGTGGATCATGCACTCGAACAAGAACTCGGTCCGGAAGATCATCCGCCGGTTGAAGTCGGTCTGCCGGCACTACGGGCTCGTCATGGTACGGTCGGAGGAGGCCGAGAAGCTCGCCGAGGTCACCGCCCTGGTGACCTGGTACGTCATCAACGACATCCACGAACTGGATTGACCATTGTAGACGTTGTATCTATCATCAACCCCCATAGGAAGTTATGACTCTATTCGTTCCCCTTGGGTGCCCTCTCCCGACAGGGAGATAGCGCCCGTCAATGAACCGCAGACGACGAATAAAATGTTCATCACCTACGGGCTGCGGATCGTTTCTAAATAATCCTTCCTCCTCGGCACTGAAATCACGAAGATACTCTGTGTAATGGCTTCTTCTCAGGCTGATGGTTGCTCCATATCGCGCGAACAGCGGATTTTCGTGTGTGACTCCATCGTTGAAACCGAGGCAGTAAAACCTCGCGCTGCTGAACTGATACTCCCATGCGTTCTGGATGATATTCGCGCGCACGGGATTTCTCTCGATATACCTCCCGCATGCCTTCAGGTATGGCTCCTTTTGTATCGGCTGAAGTCCAAATCTTCCCTGCCACAAGAGCCCGGATGTCCCGTGGACCTTATGATGATAATGGGTGTACGCCCGATTTATGCCCGACATCAAACGTGAGATCTCACGGGGGTCGGCCAACTCGAGGAGAAGATGAAAGTGGGTGTGCATCAAGCTCCAGTGATAGATCTTCAGATAAAAGCGGTCCCTGTAGTTTTTTAGCAGGCCGATGAAATGTCTGAAATCCTCGTTCCGGGTGAAGATGGGGATACGATTGTTGCTTCGGTTATAGGCGTGAAAGACCAATGTACCGTTGAGTTGGTGTCTTCTTGCTCGCGAAGGCATGTTTATCCCTCCCACCTTATTAGTCGAGGAAAGAGGGATTATATTACAGAAAAAATCAGGGGGGACGAATAGGGCCGGAATATATTGAGGGAGAGAAAGTTATATACAACGTCTGCAAAAGGGAAAAAATAAACGGGGGGCTTGTGCCCCCCGCCTATTTCATATGCTGCGTTTTCCGCTACCTACTCGTGACCGTCACCAGATCGAGGTAGTGGTTCCCCGCCGACGCGACCCTCGTGAACCGGATGTACACGTTCGTGAGGGACGACAGACTCGCCGTGACCTGAGAGAAGACATTGGCCGTCTTGGTGAACGGGCTGCCGGAGACCGCCGTCCAGGGCCCGCCCGTCGAGCTCGAATACTCCACGTTCAGGCTGCCGCTCGACGGCCGGTACCAGAAGGTCAGCGTGTTCGGCGTCGTGAGGAGCGGGGTGATCAGGTAGTCGCCGTTCGCGTTGATGAGCGCGCTGTACGTGCCGGAATAGGCGTAGGTGCTGCTCTTGTCGCAGGTAAGCTGCGTCCACCCGGTCGGCGGGAACGTCCCCTCGAAGCTCTCGCCGTTGATGAGGGGCGCCGGCGTTGGTGTGACGGTCGGCGTCCGTGTCGGCGTCCGTGTCGGAGTGCGGGTCGGCGTCCGTGTCGGCGTGCGGGTCGGTGTTTTCGTCGGGCCGCCGGACGTCGCCGTCGGGGTCGGCGTGCGCGTCGGCGTCATCGTCGGGGTCCGTGTCGGCGTCGGGGTCGGCGTGCGCGTCGGCGTGGAGGTCGGCGGCGCGGTCGTGGGCGTGATGGTGGGGGTCCTCGTGGGCGTCGCCGTCGGGCTCGATCCCCCGCGCGTGGTGACCGTCACATCGTCGATGTAGTGGTTTCCCGCAGACGGGACCCTCGTAAACCGGATGTACACGTTCGAGAGGGACGAGAGGTTGACGGTGATCTGCGAGAAGGTGCCGACGGTCGCAGTGAAGGGGCTGCCGGTGACCGCCGTCCAGGGCCCGCCCGTCGAGCTCGAATACTCCACGTTCAGGCTGCCGCTCGACGGCCGGTACCAGAAGGTCAGCGTGTTTGGCGTGGTGAGGAGCGGCGTGATCAGATAGTCGCCGTTCGCGTTGATCATGGCGCTGTAGGTGCCGCCGTGGGCGTAGGTGCTGCTCTGGTCGACGGTGAGCTGCGTCCACCCGGTCGGCGGGAACGTCCCCTCGAAACCCTCGCTGACAAGAACAGAAGGAGTGGGTGTAGGCGTGGGCCCCCCACTTTCGTCGGTCGCGTGGTTGGCGAGGCCGGCCTCCGTGATGCCGTTCCCGCTCACGGTGTAGGTGGAACCGTTGCTGGTGATGGTGAGATGGCCGTTCGTCGTGTGGCAGTAGGACATGGACTCCGGCGCCCAGGCCGGGTCGTCGGTGTCCCCGGGGCTCAGGCGGATGATCCGCTGCGAAAGCGGCTCGACCACCGCCTGCAGGTTCGTCACGGTCGTGGCGCGGGGGTGCCCGTGGCTGTTGTTCCACACGGAGATGACGGCCACCTCGGGGTCCAGCGCGCTGAGGAACGCCGGGCTGCTGATCCCCTCGGTGTCGGCGCCGTGGTGGTCGACAAGGAGGACGTCGACATCGCGGCCCATGTCACTCGAGATGACATCCTTCAACACGCTCTCCACGTCGCCCTCGGCGTCGGAGCCGAGGTAGAGATCGTAGCCGCCGTAGGTGAGGAGCGCGGTGATGGACTTCTCGTTCTCTGTGATGCCGCTGGTGATATCGGATCTGCCGGCGACGTAAATCGCGTTGTCGGCATCCGGCGCGCCCATGGAGAGGAACGTGAGCGTCGCGCCGCTCCCCAGGGCGATCGCCCCGGCGGAGCCGAGCGTCGGGGTCGCCCGCTTCGACGAGAGGGCGCCGGTGACGAGATTGTAGTAGTCGGAGGGGATGGCGGTGCCGTCGTCCGTCAGGCTCCCGCCGCGGTCATAGATGGTGTCGAAATCAGCCGCCTGGCTCCCCATGGAGGTGTAGAGGTCGTCCAAGCCGCCGCAGTGGTCGCCGTCGTAGTGCCCGACGACGGTATAGTCGATGTGGGTGATGCCGAGGCCGTCCATGACGGCCTTCAGGTACGATGCCCCGCTCGCGCCGCCCATCGTGTCGTAGAGGACGACTGTGTCGTTCGGGCCGACGATGAGGGTCGCGGTGCCCGAATCGCCGTTTGCCCATATGAAGTACATTTCGAGGTTTTGCGCGACTGAGGCAAGAGGTGCGAGGAAGGCGAGCAGCGGGAACAGGACGAGTACGGCGAGAACCGATTTCCTAGACATACATCCCCCCTTTGTTTGTTGGTGGTTCAAAATATAAGGCGGGAGGGCGGAGAATGCAAGAAAATATTTAAAAGAATATTTTAATATTTGGATTATTTATTTTATGTTTTCCTGGCAGGCGACCGCGCCTGCGCGCCCCGGGAGTTCTCCCATCCCAAGCGTGCAGCGGGGCGCGCGGCCGGGGTCCGCGAGCGCGCCCTCGGCGATCTCGCGAAGACGCGAGAAGCGAACGCCGCGCCGCAGGAGTTCGCCGAGGAGCCCGTCGAACCAGCCCGCCCATCTCATCCCCTCCGCCTCGGCATGCACGGTGAGTACGTGCAGGTCGGCCGAGGCGATCCGGTCCAGGTAATGGCGCGCGAGATCCTCCGCGCCGCGACAGAGGCCGGAGCCCATGAGTTCGTCGAGGGTGGGAAGCGTGGTCGGGACCTGGAGGTGCGACGCGCGGTAGCCGCCCATCTCGGGGAAGAACGGGCGCGTGCCCCGGCTGTCGCTGTGGTAGATCATAGGGGCCGCGTCCTGCACTGCGAGCTGCCGCGGGGAGCAGGCCCACCCCGGAGCGGCCGAGCTCTCGGCGTCGCGCCCGACGATTTCCCGGAAGATGCCGCACGCCGCCTCGAATTCCCGGCGTGTGTCCTCGAGTCCCATCCGGGGGATGCGGTCGTGCCAGCGGACATGGTCGTAGCCGTGGACGCCCACCTCGTGCCCCGAATCGAGCAGCCGCCTGAAGTGCCCCGGGAATGACCGGGCGATCCGGCGGGCGGGGAGGAGGGTGCCGGAGAGGGCCGTGCGGATGCCGTACATCCCGACGGCGTTCGAACGGAGCATTTTTTTCAGGAACCCGCGCCGGGTGAAGAACCTGAGAACGGCCCTGCCGGAGTTGTCGGGCCCCATCGCGACGAAGAAGCTCGCCTGGATAGAGCGGGTGGCGAGGATGTCGATGAGGCGGGGGACGCCCTCCTGCATCCCGCGGTAGGTGTCGACATCGACCTTGATTCCGAGCGTGGGCATGATCATCCCAAAAAGACATGGCCGGGCGCCCGGCTGCGACGGCATTCGATCGCTATGGTTTCCTGAGAAGGCAGCAAAGCTCCTCCTCGAGCAGATAGCGCGGGTCGAGCGCGCCCTTCTCTTCCAGTTCAATGCCGAGATCGATCGTGCGGATCGCCTGGAGGAACATCCTCTCGTTGAGTCTCGGCGCGGCGGGAGGAGCGGCCGAGGCTCTCGCGACGCAGTGGCGCTCGATCAGCGCCTCGATCCGGCCGAAGAGCGGCATCGTGTAATCTCGCCAGGGGGGGGGGGCGGTTCTCTGCGGGTCGAGTATCGTTTTCTCCCAGAAAAAGTAGGCGAGTTTTGTGCAGGAGTTCCCGATCTTTCGCATGCTGACCAGATCGCAGTTTGGGAAAAGGGCCTTGAGCTCCTCCGGTGTATACCCCAGCCTCACATGCCCCACGTCCTTCATCCATCGGCGCAGGTCCTCCTGCGCGGCGGGGCTCAGCTCTGAAAAATCGTAGCCGTGTTCTTTGGCGGGCGTGTTGATGTGGATGTGGCCGCCGGGGTTCAGCATTGCATCGAGGTTCGCGGCATACCGCCCGTCCTCCTCGAAGTGTTCGAGGACGTCGGAGGTGACGATGAAATCGAAACGGCCGAGGTCGGAGGAGTTGACGAGATCCCGCCGGACGAACGTGGCGTTGGGCACAGAGAACTTCTGCTTGAGACGCTCCGCGTACCGGAGGGGATCCGGCTGTACGTCCGCTCCGACCACACGGATCCCGGGGTGTGTATGGGCGAAATACACGCTTTTCGCTCCTGCCCCGCACCCTGCATCGAGGATGGACGTCATGGGAGTGCGAATGCGGGCAAAGTCGCTCAGGCACCGTTTAAGACGGTAGTAGCCGGGGATGTCGGCACTCGGGAGGAAAAGGGCGCAGAGGAATTTCTCGGCATCATCCATGACACATCCCGCGAAGGAAGTCTCAATCAACGGTCTGCGGCGCCGACAGTTCGGGGGCCGATCCCGTCAACGGGGCGCACAACGGCATCCCCCGCGCGCCCGGGCTTGGAGCCGGGCTACTGCGCGAGGGCCTTGAACCACTCCCAGGTCCGGCGCACGCCCTCCTCGAGCGAGACGGTCGCCTTCACGCCGAGGATGCGGTGCATCTTCTCGACCTTCGGGACGCGGCGCTGGATGTCCTCGTAGCTCTCCCCGTAGATCGACTCCTTGGGGACGAGCGTGACTTTTGATTTGGCGCCGGAGACCTTGATCATCATCTCCGCGAGCTCCCTGATCGAGGTCTCGACGTCCGTGCCGATGTTGATGATCTCCCCCTCCGCCTCGGGCTTCAGGCCCGCGTTCACGGTCGCCCTGATGGCGTCGTCGACGTAGGTGAAGCAGCGGGTCTGGCTGCCGTCGCCGATGACCGTGACCGGCTCGTTCCTCAGGAGCTGCCCGATGAAGATGGTGAGGACTCGGCCGACGTCGATCTTGTCGAGACGGGGGCCGTACGCGTTGAAGTAGCGCACGATCACCACGGGCAGGCCCATCTTCCGGTACGCGTGGCAGAAATGCTCGCCGACCCCCTTCGAGGTCGAATAGCACCAGCGGTCGATGCGGGTCGAGCCGAGCACGCGGTCGTCGTCCTCGCCCCACGGGACCTTGGGGTTCCGGCCGTAGACCTCGGAGGTGGAGGTGAACACGACCTTCTTGTTGTGCTTGTGGGCGATGCGCAGCACGTTCTGCGTCCCGTTGATGTTGATGTTGAGCACCGCGTACGGGTCGGCGACGTAGTGCTCGACGCCCACCACCGCGGCCATGTGGTAGATCAGGTCGCACTTGATGACGAGCGACTCGAGCATCTCGAGGTTGAAGATGGTGTCGTGGACGTAGTGGAACCTCGCGTTGCCGAGCTGGTGCTTGATCTTGAACGTCGAGCCGGTGTCGAGGATGAAGACCTCGCTGCCGTCTTTCAGGAACGCGTCGGTGAGGTGCGAGCCGAGGAACCCGGCCCCCCCGGTGATGAGTACTCTCATGCGTGTCTCCTTTACGGTACGCCCTGCCCGCGCCGGGACTTCCGCCTGCGCCGATGCTTCGGCGGGCAGGTCGGCGGGCTGCGGCAATCGGGAAACATTCTACCCCAGGACGGCTCCGATGGGAATATCAATCGTCCGCACGACCGCGTTCCCCTCGGCCTCGGGCTCCCCCTCCCACTGCGCGCGCGCGATCCTCAGTATCCCCTTCCCCGTCGAAATCTCGAGGGCCCCCCGTTGGCGGGGGGTGAGAACCGTTCCCGGCGCGAAGCCCCCGGTCGGGGCCTTCTCGTCCGGCTCAGCCCACCAGATGAGGAGCCTGCGGCCTCCCGGCGCGGGGGTGAAGGCGCCGGGGTAGGGGTGCGTCACGGCGCGGACGAGGTTGTAGATTGCGACCGCCGGCTTCGTCCAGTCGACCAGTCCGTCCTTCCGCGCGCGGCCTCCGAAATAGGAGGCGAGGCGGTGGTCCTGCGGCGTTTCCCTGATCTCCCCGCGGAGCATCCGGGGCCAGGTCTCGCGCATGAGCTCCGCGGCCGCGATGGTCATCCTGTCGAACAGGGTGCGGGCGCTGTCGGCGAACTCGATCGGCACCCTCTTCTGCGCGAGGATCGCGCCGCGGTCGGCCTTGAGCTCCATCCGGTGGAGCGTCACTCCGGTTTCCTTTTCGCCGTGCATGAGGACCCAGTTGACCGGGCAGCGGCCGCGATAGCGGGGGAGGAGCGACCCGTGCAGGTTGAACGCGCCGACGCGGGGGATGTCGAGGAGCGCCTGGCCGACCATCTGGCGGAAGTAGAAGGAGAAGATGACGTCGGGGGCGATCCGGCGCACCGCCTCGACCATTGCCGGGGCGTTCACGTCGGGCGGTTGGAAGACGGGGATGCAGCGCTCGAAGGCGAGGTCGCGCACGGAGCGGAACCAGATGTTCTCATTCGGGTTGTCCGCGTGCGTGACCACCCCCCGGACATCGGCCCCGGCGTCCAGGAGCTCCTTCAGGCAGGCGTGCCCGATGTCGTGGTACCCCATCACGATGATTTTCATGTTCCTCCTGGGGTCAGACCTTAACTATTAACTGGAAAGGCCTGACCACGGATTGTCTCTAGTTAATAGTTAAGGTCTGACCCCATCGGTACTGATGAGCACCAGGTCGAACTTCCTGTACCGGTATCCCCCCGTCGCCTTCGCGTGGGGGGGGAGCTTCTCCCGGAGCTTCTCGTATTCCGCGGTCTCCATCAGGCAGAAGACCCGCTCCCCGGAGCGAAGATAGTCCGACAGGTGCTCCTCGCGGTCAATATAATTCACCGTGCGCCCCGTGAAGAAACCGAGGGCGAGGCGGCGGCTGAAGAGCCCGTACGTGGCGAGCCGCCCCGTCCCCACCGCGGGGGAGATCTGCCGGGCGAGGCGGGCGTGCTCCGCCCTCTGCGCCTCGTGGGCGGGAAGGGAGGCGATGAACACCGCCCAGAAGCATGCAAACGCGACGACGACGGCGATGAACGCCGCGGAGGCCTTCTCGTCGGGCTGCGCGCAGAAGACGCCCGCGGCCGATGCGACGAGAAGTGCGGAGAGGAGGATCGAGGGGATGAAGAAGCCGGGCGCGGCGAACCAGGCGTATATCGGGATGCCGACGGCGCCCCCCGCCGCAAACGCGGCGGCCGTCGCGGAGACCGCGCGGCTCATGCGGCCCGCCCCGGAGGCGATGAGCCGGTCCCACGCGTCCCCCGCGAGCAGCGCGGCCGCGGGGTAGAGGGGGAGGGCGTAGCGGGAATGTTTCCCGCTGCTCAGGGTGAGGAACGCGAACAGCCCGAGGAACCACGCCGCCGGAAACGCGCGGTCGCGCGGGGCGCCCGTGTCCTCCGCGGGGCGCGGGATGAACGGATACAGGACGAGGAGTATGCTCCAGGGGAGAAAATGGGAGAGGATCGCCGGCGCGTAGAACCAGAACGGCTCGGCCTTGTCGAACCCGGAGGTGAAGCGCAGCAGGTTCTCCTTGTACACGTACATCTCGTAAAAAAACCTCCGCCCGTCGGGCCCGATGCGGACGAGGTAGGGCGCGTACCATGCCGCCTGGATGCCGGCGACGATGAGGATCCCCCACGGGATGCGCATCTCGCGCAGGAACTTCAACCGGCGCTGCCACGCAAGGTACACGAGCGACACGAGAGCGGGAAGGACAACCCCCAGCGGGCCCTTCGTCAGGGCGGCGAGGCCGGCGGCGAAGTACGCGGGGATGAACCAGTGCCCCCGGTGTCCTCCGTCCGAAAAGCCCCGATAGAGGAGATACAGGGCGAGGGTCACAAAGAACGTGAACACCATGTCCACCATGCAGGTGCGGGCCTCCCACGCGAAGGCGTAGTTGGTCGAGAGAACGAACGCCGCGAGGAGCGCCGCCCGTCGGCCGAGCAGCCTCTTCCCCAGCGCGAGGGTCACGAAGACGCACCCGAACGCGGCGAGGGCGGAGGGGAAACGCGAGATGAACGGCGTGATCCCCCCCGCGATCCTCGCGGACGCGGCGACGAGCCAGATGAAGAGGACCGGCTTCTCGGTGAAGATGACGGCGTTGAACCGCGGGACGATCCAGTCGCCGGAGCGCAGCATTTCCCAGGCGATCTCGACGTACCAGACCGTGTCCTTGTTTTCGAACCCGCGCTCGCCCAGCCTGAAGAAGAAGACGAACGCGGCGGTCGCCGCAAGCATGAGCGGCGGCAGGAGCCGGGCGCGCGATGGGAGGCTGTCGGTTTTCATGACGGTTGAACGGGCGCTCAGGAGCTGATCCGCCGGATCACGTACCGGGGGCGGTTGCGGACCTCCGCGTAGATCCGGCCGATGTACTCCCCGATGAGCCCCATGGCGAGAAGCTGGATCCCGACGAAGAAGAAGAGTATGGCGAAAAGGGTGAACACCCCCTCGACCTCCGGGCCGTGCACGAGGCGCCGCAGGAAGAGGAAGATGCCGAAGAGCATGCCGAGGAGCGCGATCAGGATCCCGAGGCCGCTGATGAGCTGGATGGGGAAGAGGGAAAACCCGGTGACCATGTCGAAGTTCAGCTTGAGCAGGCGGGCGAGGTTGTACTTGGAGCTGCCCTTCGCGCGCTCCTCGTGGGCCACCCCGATCTCGGTGACGGAACTCGCGAACGAGTTGGCGAGGGTCGGTATGAAACTCGAGATCTCGTTGCAGCGCACGATCTGGTCCACCACCACGCGCCGGTAGGCCCTCAGCATGCAGCCGTAGTCCCTGAGGTACACGCCCGTGGCCCGCTGGATGAAGCGGTTCACGAGCCACGAGGGTATTGTGCGGAGGGCGGAGTCGCGCCGGTTCATCCTGAGGCCCCCCACGATGTCGTATCCCTCCCGCATCTTCGCGACCAGCTTCCCGATTTCCTCGGGGGGATTCTGGAGGTCGGCGTCGAGGGTGACGACGATCTCGCCGCGCGAGTGCGCGAATCCGGCGAAGATGGCGGCGTGCTGGCCGTAGTTCCGGTTGAACTCGATGAGCCGTATGCGCGGGTCGCGGCGGGCGATGCCGGAGAGGAGCTCGATGGAGCGGTCCCGGCTCCCGTCGTCGACGAGAATGACCTCGTAGCGCATGCCGAGTTTTTCCAGCGCATCCGTGAGCCGCCGGGAGAGCTCCGGGATGTTTTCCTCCTCGTTGTAGACGGGGATGACCACGGAGAGTTCGACGGGCGGCGGCGCCGGGGTCCCCGGGGCGGCGGAGGATTCGGAAAGGCGCGGCGGGTTCATTTCGCGTGCCTCGCGACGATGTCCTTCACCGCCCCCGCGGCATCGGAGACGTCCGTCCCGCTCATCCCCGGGTAGAGGGGGAGGGAGAAGATGCGGTCGGAAACGAACTCGGTCTTCGGGAGGGTGCCGCGCCTGCAGCCGAATGTCTTCTGGTAGTACGGCTGGAGGTGCACGGCGGGGAAGTGAAGCCCGATGCCGATGTTCGCCTCGAGCATCTGCCCCATGAACCGGTCCCGGTCGATGGTCAGACGGTCGATGTCGGCGAGAACCACGAACAGGTGCCAGCAGTGGCGCGTGCCCTTCTCGGGGGGAGTCCGGGGGAGGATGACGCCCGGGGCGCCGCCGAGCAGGCGGCGGTAGAGCTCCGCGTGCCGCGTCCGCACCTCGATGAAGCCGTCGAGCTTCTTCAACTGGTGTATCCCGAGGGCCGCCTGGAGGTCGGTGAGGTTGTACTTGAAGCCGGGGAACAGGATCTCGTACTGGGGGATCTCCTTCGCCCCGTAGCGCTTCCACGCGTCCTTCTGGATGCCGTGGAACTTGAGGAGCCGCACCTTCTCCGCGAGGGCGTCGTCGTCCGTGAGGAGCATCCCCCCCTCGCCGGTGGTGATGTTCTTGATCGGATGGAAGCTGAAGACCGTCATGGCGCCGATCGAGCCGATCCTCCGGCCGCGATATTCCGTGCCGATGGCGTGCGCGGCGTCCTCGATCACCAGGAGCCCGCGCCTGCGGGCGATCTCCATGATACGGTCCATGTCGCACGGGTAGCCGGCGAAGTGGACGGGCATGACCGCCTTCGTCCTGGGGGTGATCGCGGCCTCGATGAGGCCGGGATCGATGTTCAAGTCGTCCCGGATGTCCGCGAAGACCGGCTTCGCCCCGACGAGGGCGATCATGTTGGCGGTGGCGGCGAAGGTCATGGAGGTGGTGATCACCTCGTCCCCGGGGCCTATCCCCGCTGCGAGGAGGGCGAGGTGGAGCCCGGCGGTGGCCGAGGTGAGGGCGATGCCGTGCTTCGCCCCGACGTAGGCGCAGACGTCCTTCTCGAACTGGGCGCACTTCGGCCCGGTGGTGATCCATCCGGACTTTATGGAGTGGACGATCTCGGCGATCTCCTCGTCCCCCAGCGACGGGCGCGAGAAGGCGAGCATGGTCCCCCTGCCGGGTTTCGCGGCGGCGCTTTCAGCGCGTGTCATTCAAACCTCCGGTACAAGAACGCATTATAATCCGCCGTGCCCGGCGGCGCAATAACGTTCGTCCGTGGTTCGTCCGTGGGTGTCGGGCATCGACACCGGCGTCGCGCCTCACTGCGGGACGATCACCGCCCCTTCCCGGGCAGAGACCAGTCCTGGAGCACGACGGAGACGGTGGGGCGGAAGATGGCGAACGGAAGCTCCCCGCTGACGATGAGCGGGATCCGCGTCTTCTTGTCCACCAGGACGTTCAGCGTGCCCTGGACGCCGAAGAGGCCGCTGAATTTTCTCCCGGCGTTCTCGTCCTTGCTATAATCGGGCTCGATGGTTATCTCGAGCGCGTCGAATGTCCCCAGCTTCCCGAGAGGGAGCTTCTGTTCCCCGGCCACCGTCACCCGCGTCTTCCAGACGTCCCGGTTCTCAACGAACCAATAGTTCACGCGGGTTCCGACCGCATCCCCGATGCCCCGGGCGAAATAGAGCGTGTAGAGGATGTCGTTCACCTCGCCGTGGATCGGGAACACGGCGCGCCGTTCCCACGGGGCCGCGTCCATCTTCGCCACCGAGGAGAACCGGCCCTTCTTGCGGAGAAAGGTTCCCTTTGATCGGTCCCTGTCGAAGAGGACCCGGTTATCCCGCTTCTCCGTCCCGACCTCGCGGCGGCGGAACTCCTCGCTCCTGAGCGTCACCGGGTCCACCAGCGAGGTCATCCGGATATCGAGCGTGTACACGAGATAGCTCCCGGAGGCGCGGGCATCGAAACGGTAGACCTCTTTGCCCTCATGGGTGTCCTTTTTGACCTCGAACCAGACGTCCCCCACGGGAATCCAGCCGAGGACATAGCCCTTGTAGTGGAGTTTCTCCCCCGGGGAGAAGGGCGGGGCGGCCGCGGGGGCCGAGGCGAGAAGCAGGGAGGCGAGAAGCGGTCCGGTCGTCAGTACGGTCGTCATGGCATCGGTCCCATAGGTCCTATAGGTTTTATGGGACCTATAGGCGGCCAGCGCGGCAACTGGCGCTTGACCCCGTCCGGAGGGTAGTATACTATAGTGCACGGGCGCCACTAGCTCAATGGTAGAGCAGCTGACTCTTAATCAGGAGGTTCGGGGTTCGAGTCCCTGGTGGCGCACCATTACCACGGCACCTACGGTTCCCGGGTCCTGGTTTCCGGCAGAAGAAGAAATGATGTAAAGAGTCGGAGCACGGCAACGACAGCCGGCGCGAGAGTGGTGGAACTGGCAGACACGTAAGATTTAGGATCTTATGCCGTAAGGCGTGGGGGTTCGACTCCCCCCTCTCGCACCATGGAGCGCGGGCGGCGCGGCGCATCGGGTACGGTGTACACGACGGGGCGACGGATCACGGGGGCGAGCGTAGCTCAGCTGGTAGAGCACCACCTTGCCAAGGTGGCTGTCGGGGGTTCGAATCCCCTCGCTCGCTCCATTATTCTATCCGCGCGAGGCGGGAACAACGCCCGTCCCGCCTGCGGGATGTGAGAGGAAGCGCGCGGCGGGCTTTGAAGTCGCCGCCGGGGACGCGGAGACCAGAGGGGATAAGGGGTTTCGAGATGGAGATGAAGGTGGAAACGCTCGGCCCGTGCCTCAGGAAGCTGAGCATCGAGGTGCCCGCGTCGCGCGTGGACGAGGAGATGGAGCGAGCCTACGCGCAGGTGGGCCGCAAGGCCTCCGTCCCCGGCTTCAGGCAGGGGAAGGCGCCCCGGCGGGTGATCGAACTCCACTACGGGGCGAAGGTGCGCGAGGATATCAAGGAGTTGCTCGTCGAGGAGTCGTTCGCGGACGCGCTGAAGGGGAACCGCCTCGATCCGACCGTCACGCCACGGCTCGACATCAAGGCGCTCGCCCTCGCGCCGGGGCTGCCGTTCCGCTTCGAGGTCGAGGTGGAGGTGTGGCCGGAGGTGACCGCGAGCGGCTACACCGGGATCAGGGTCACGAAGAAGAAGGTCGAGGTGAAGAGCGAGGATGTCGAGGGATACATCAGCATGCTCCTCGACCAGCACGCCGAGTTTGTCCCCGTCGAGGGGCGGGGGCTTCGGGGGGGCGATTTCACGCTCCTCGACCTCCGCGGCACGACGGGCGACGCGGTCTTCGACGAGAAAAAATCCGCGTGGCTCGAGGCGGGGTCGCAGTCCTACTGCGCCGGCTTCTGCGAGAAGCTTAACGACGCACGGCCGGGGGAGACGCGGGAGTTCGCGATGACGCTCCCCGCCGAAGGCGTCCGGGAGGAATTGCGCGGCAAGGAGGCCCGCTTCACCGTCACCGTGCACGAGATCAAGGGGAAGCGGGTCCCCGAGCTCACCGACGAGTTCTGCAGGGAGCTCGGAAGCTACGCGAACGCGGAGGAGTTCCGGGCCGCGGTCGGGAAGGACCTCCTCGCCTATGCCGAGACCGAGGCGCGCCAGGACCTGATCCGGCAGATCAACGACTACCTTCTGGAACACCACAAAATCCCCCTGCCGCAGACGCGCGTGACGCTGGACGCGGTCTCCCTCGCGGAAAAGACCGCCGCGCGTCTCCTCTCCCAGGGGTTGAAAAAAGAGGATATCCTCGGGCGGAAGGAAGAGCTCATGGCGGCCTCGCGCAAGGAGGCGGAGAAGAGCCTGGCGCTCTCCTGCCTGTACGGGCAGATCGCGAAGCGCGAGAACATCGTCGTCGCCCCCGCGGAGGTCGACGCGCGGGTGAACGAGGTCGCCGCCAGGCTGAAACGGGACCCAGTGGAGGTGCGGGCCTCCCTGGAGAAGAACGACCGCCTGGACGCCATCGAGGAGAACATCGTCAGGGAGAAAATCGAGGCGTTCCTCCTCGAAAAGGCGAAGATCAAAGAGGCGAAGGAATAAGGGGGCGCGGGGTTCGCAACGTGGCCCGCAGATGAACGCAGATCGTCAGGATAGGCAGGATACAACGACGGAACAAAGAAAGGGTTTTCCGGACTCGGACGAACACAGATTTGGAATATTTTTTGAACCTCGGACGCTGAACCCTGAACCATGGTTGTCGCCGCGTTCATCCTGACAATCTGCGTGATCTGCGTCCCGACATTAAAACTTGGAGGCGAAATGAAGAACCAGCTCATCCCCATGGTGGTCGAGACCACCGGCCGCTACGAGCGGGCGTACGACATCTACTCGCGGCTCCTCAAGGACCGCATCGTGTTCATCGGCACGGCGATCGACGACAACGTCTCCAACCTCGTCGTCGCCCAGATGCTCTTCCTCCAGATGGAGGACCCGGACAAGGATATCAACCTTTACATCAACTCCCCCGGCGGCTCCGTCACGGCCGGGCTCGCCATCTACGACACGATCCAGTTCGTCCGGTGCGACGTCAATACCTACTGCGTGGGGCAGGCGGCGAGCATGGCGGCGCTCATCCTCGCGGCCGGGTCGAAGGGGAAGCGCCACTGCCTCCCGCACGCGCGGCTCATGATCCACCAGCCTTGGGGCGGCGTCCAGGGCGCGGCGGCCGACATCAGCATCCAGGCGCAGGAGATCCTGCGGCTTCGGGAGAAGATCAATGAGCTTCTCGCGCGCCACACGGGGAAGAGCCTCGCGGATGTCACGCGCGACACCGACCGCGATTTCTACATGAGCGCCGACGAGGCGCGCGCCTACGGCCTTGTGGACCAGGTGATCGTGACGCAGAAGGAGGCGAAGGGTGGCAAGTAAGACATCGAATGCCCGCGGGCGCGTCGCGGAGTGCTCCTTCTGCGGGCGCGACCGCAGCGCGGTGGGGAAGCTCATCGCGGGCCCCGGGGCGAACATCTGCGACCGTTGCGTCGAGCTCTGCCGAAACTTCCTGACGCAGCCGCCCGCCGGGAGCCGCCTGAAGGTCCCGAAGCCCGCGGATATCAAGCGCCGCCTCGACGAGTACGTGATCGGGCAGGAGCGCGCCAAGCGCTCGATTTCGGTCGCGGTGCACAACCACACCAAGCGCCTCACCCACGGGGCGCCCGGCGACGACGTGGAGCTCGAGAAGAGCAACATCCTCCTCATCGGCCCCACCGGCTCCGGGAAGACCCTCTTCGCGCGGACGCTGGCGAAGATCCTCAGCGTCCCCTTCAGCATCTCCGACGCCACGACGCTCACGGAGGCCGGGTACGTCGGGGAGGACGTGGAGAACGTCATCCTGCGCCTGCTTCAGGCCGCGAACTACGACACGGCGTGGGCCGAGCGCGGCATCGTCTACATCGACGAGATCGACAAGATACGCCGGACGGTGAGCAATGTCTCCATCACACGGGACGTTTCCGGCGAGGGGGTCCAGCAGGCGCTGTTGAAGATCCTCGAGGGGACGGTCGCCAACGTGCCCCCGAAGGGCGGCCGCAAGCACCCCCACCAGGAGTACATCCCGGTCGACACGACCAATATCCTCTTTATCTGCGGCGGGGCGTTCAACGGCCTCGAGGAGATCATCTCCCGGCGCCTGGGGCAGAAGCGGGTCGGGTTCGGGGTGAAGCTCGCCGGGGTGGCCGAGAAGATGCGCGGCGAGATCCTCGCGCGCGTGCAGCCGGAGGACCTGATCGAGTACGGCATGATCCCCGAGTTCGTCGGGCGCATGCCGGTGGTCGCCACCCTGTCGGGGCTCGCCGAGGAGGATCTCATCCGGATACTCACAGAGCCGCGCAACGCCATCGTCCGCCAGTTCAAGGCCCTCCTCGATATGGAGGGCGTCGAGCTCTCCTTCACCCCCGCCGCCCTCAGGGAGCTCGCGCAGCGCGCCATGAAAAAGGGGACAGGGGCCCGCGCGCTCCGGCTCATGCTCGAGGAGCTCATGCTCGACGTCATGTACGAGGTCCCCTCGCAGCGCGGGCTCACGGGCTGCGCGATCACGGAGGAAGTGGTGCGGGGGACCGGGAAACCCGTCATGGAGTACGCCGCCGAGGGAAAGAAGAGCGCCTGACCGTTGTGTTCCCGCAGTGTTCCCGCGCCCCGCCCCTCCCGGAGTGACATCTCATGAGCGCTGCAACAACGGATCACCCCGGGGAGCCGCGCCTCGACCCCGGCCGGATCCCCGCGCATGTGGCCATCATCATGGACGGCAACGGGCGCTGGGCCCGGGAGCGCGGCATTTCCCGGATCAGGGGGCACTGGGCGGGCGCCGAATCGATCCGGGAGATCGTGCGCGCGGCCGGCGAGCTCAAGGTCGGGTTCCTCACCCTCTATGCATTCTCGGTGGAGAACTGGAAACGGCCGAAGCGCGAGGTCTCCTCGCTGATGAGCCTGCTCAAGCGCTTCCTGGCGAAAGAGGAGCGCGAGCTCAACCACAACAACGTCCGGCTCAGGGTGATCGGCCGAATCGACGGGCTGCCTCCCGACGTGCGCGAGGCGATACGGAAAGCCTGCGCGGCCACGGCGGAGAACACGGGGCTCACGCTCGTGCTCGCCCTGAACTACGGGGGCAGGAGCGAGATCGCCGACGCCGTCCGCCTGCTCTGCGGGAGGGTCGCGCGGGGGGAGCTCGACGCGGCAGGGGTGGACGAGGATGCGATCTCCGCGAGCCTCTACACCGCCGGTATCCCGGACCCCGACCTGCTCATCCGCACGAGCGGCGAGATGCGCGTCAGCAATTTTCTTCTCTGGCAGATATCGTACGCGGAGCTGTACGTGACCCCGGTCTACTGGCCCGATTTCAGGAGGCCGCACTTCGTCCAGGCGCTCCTCGACTACCAGGGGCGGGAGCGGAGGTTCGGGGGGGTGGAGGGTGTCAAATCCCGAATCCCGAATCCCGAATCCCACAACAACGGATGACACATCGATTGCCGTGTCACCACAGACTCCCGCCGCCGCGCCCGGCCCCGAGGGCACGCCGCCCATAAGGACACATAGTATCGGGATTTGGGATTCGGAATTTCCGAGAGGATTCCGGCCATGTTTATGAGGAGAGTGACGAGCGCGATATTCCTGATAGGGATCGTGATCGTCGCGGTCTGGTTCAGCCGCGGGCCGGTCGCCCTTCTCTCCTTCGGGATCGCCGCCCTGCTCGGCCTCGCCGGCGTGCGAGAATATTACCGGCTGCTGGAGGCGAAGGGGGTGCGCGTCTTCTCCGGCTACGGCTCCGCGGCGACCGTGATCTACCTCGCCGCCGTGTTCGTCGACTGCGCCGTCCCGCGGATGGGCGGGAGGCTCGAACTCCCCGCGGCCGCGGGGCTCCTCGCGGGGCTCTTCGGGCTCCTCGTGCACGCGCGCGACGCGCGCGGCGCTCTTCTGAACCTCGGGGGCGTCGTCTCGGGATTCGTGTGCATCGCCTGGCTCTGGTCGTTCATCTTCAGGATACTCTACTTTCCGGGCGCGGACGGGCGCTGGCTCCTCTACGCCCTGTTCCTCATCGTCAAGGGGGGGGATATCCTCGCCTACCTGGTCGGAAGCGCGGTCGGCCGGCACAAGCTCATCCCGCGCATCAGCCCCGGCAAGACGTGGGAGGGGGCGGCGGGCAACCTCGCGGGGGGGCTCGCCGGAGGGCTCATCGTGTGGGCGTGGTTCCCGTGCGGGCTCGGGCTTCTCACCGCGCTCGGTCTGGGCGCGCTCCTCAGCGTGGTCGGGCAGTTCGGGGACCTCGCGGAATCGGTGCTGAAGCGGGACGCGGGCGTGAAGGACTCGAGCGGCTTCATTCCCGGGATGGGCGGGACCCTTGACGTGCTGGACAGCCTGCTCCCCGCGCTCACCGCCGCGTACCTCTTCCTGGTGCTGTTCAGATGAGAACCATCGTCGTGCTCGGCTCGACCGGTTCGATCGGGGTGAACACCCTGAAGGTCATCGAGGCGTTCCCGGGCGAGCTCCGCGTCGCGGGCCTCGGCGTCCGCCGTAACATCGCCGCCCTCGCCGCGCAGATCGCGCGGTTCACGCCGCGCCTCGTGGCGGTGGGGGACGAGGCGAAGGCCCGGGAATTGAAATCGCTCGTCGGGGACCGGGTCAAGGTGGCCGGGGGGCCCGGGGGGATGGCGCGGCTCGCCGTGATGCCCGAGGCGGACACCGTCGTTTCGGCGATGGTCGGGGCCGCCGGGCTTTTGCCCACCCTCGAGGCGGTGCGGGCGGGGAAGAGGATCGCGCTCGCCAACAAGGAGGTCCTCGTCTGCGCCGGCGAGATCGTCATGGGCGAGGCGGCGAGGCGAGGCGCGGAGGTGCTTCCCGTGGACAGCGAGCACAGCGCGATCCACCAGTGCCTTCGCGCGGGTGAGCGCGGCGAGGTGAAGCGCCTCATCCTCACCGCGTCCGGCGGGCCGTTCCTGCGGGCCTCGAAGCGCGCGATGGCGCGGGCGACGCCGGAGGCCGCGCTCAGGCACCCGCGGTGGAAGATGGGGAAGAAGGTCAGCATAGATTCGGCCACGATGATGAACAAGGCGCTCGAGATGATCGAGGCGCGCTGGCTCTTCGGCGTCGCCCCGGAGAGGATCGATATCCTCGTCCACCCGGAGAGCATCGTCCACTCGCTCGTCGAGTTCGAGGACGGGTCGGTGATCGCGCAGCTCAGCCTCGCCGACATGCGCATCCCGATCCAGTACGCCCTTCTCCACCCGCGCCGCGCAGCCGGGCCGTGGGGCTCGCTTGAGCTCGACCGCCTCGGCGCGCTGCACTTCGAGAGCCCCGACCCGTCGCGATTCCCCGCGCTCGGGCTCGCCAGGGGCGCGATGGCCGCGGGGGGCACGATGCCCGCGGTCATGAACGCGGCAAACGAGATCGCCGTGCAGCGGTTCCTCGCCGGCGAGATCCCGTTCACCGGCATCGCGGCGCTCGTCGAGGGCGTGATGGGGGGGCACCGTCCGGTCCTATTCCCGTCGCTCGAGGATATCTTCCGGGCGGACGGATGGGCCAGGGCGCAGGCGGGGAGGGCGGCATGAACGGCATCGTTGAGGGCATCGGCGCCCTGCTCCCCGAGAACATCATCCCGGTCGCGCTCGGCGTGGTCGCGCTCGGGATCGTGGTCTTCATCCACGAGCTCGGGCACTTCGTCGTCGCCAAGCTCTGCGGGATACGGGTGGAGGTCTTCTCGATCGGGTTCCCCCCGAAGATCTTTGGGTTCAGGCGGGGGGAGACCGAGTACCGGCTCTCGTGGATTTTTTTCGGCGGGTACGTCAAGCTCGCCGGCATGGAGTTCGAGGACGGGGTCGATCCCCGCAGCGTGAAGGACGGGTACTACGCGAGCCCGCTCCGGACGAAAGTCGCCGTCTGCGCCTGCGGCCCGGCGATGAACATCCTCACCGCGTTTCTCCTCTTCTCGTGCCTCTACGTGGCGGGGTTCCCGGTGCCGGCCAACATGGAGAGCACGGTCACCGGCAGCGTGGTGGAGGGCTCTCCCGCGGAGAGGGCGGGCATGAAGCCCGGCGACCGCGTCCTCGCGGTGAACGGGAGGGCGGTCGAGCGCTGGGAAGAGGTGAACAAGTCGATCGTCTACTCCACCACCCCGGCGGTGGAGATTGCGTTCTCGCGGGAAGGCGCGCGCCGCGTCGAGCGCATTGTCCCCGAGAGGGATGAGAAGCTGCGGATGAAAAGGATCGGGATCTATCCGAGGGAGCTCATCTCCGTGGATATCCTGAACGGATCCCCCGCCGCGGCCGGGGGGATGCGCGACGGCGATTTCATCGTGTCCGCGCAGGGCGGGAGTGTGTTCTCGTTCGAGCACCTGAGTTCCGTGGTGCGCGCGAACGGGGGCAGGGAGGTCCGGCTCGGCCTTCTCAGGAAGGGGGAGGCGGCCTCGGTGACCGTGGTCCCGCGCGACTACCCCGAGCTCAAGGGGCCCGGGATCGGCGTCAGGCTGCGGACGGCGGTGGGGATGGACGAGCTCGAGGCGAACGGGCTGGTCGTCTATCTCTACCGCGACCCGTTCACCTGGATGGCCCGGAATATACAGGAGATGTACTTCACCCTGAAGGGCCTCGTGCTGCGCGCCGTGTCTCCCCGCGGGCTCGCGGGGGCGATCGGCATCGTCCAGATCATGAGCTACTTCATGCGGGCGGGACTCCGGCAGTTCATCTACATCATGGCGGTGATAAGCGTGAACCTCGGCGTCCTGAACCTCCTCCCGGTGCCGGTGCTCGACGGCGGGCACATCATGATCGCCTTGATCGAGGGCGCGCGGCGGAAACCGATCAGCGCGCGCGTGATGACCGCGGTCCAGAACGTCTTCGTCGCGCTGCTCCTTTCATTCATGATTTTGGTTTCGGCGAACGACGTGGTCCGCATCTGGGGGGAAAGTATCGCGCGGCTGATATGGAAGACGCCGCCCGCCGCGAAGCCGTAAGGGCGAACGGGGCGAAGGGGCGAGCGGGCGAAGGGGCGACTTCCCGGTTCATGTATCGCCGTTTCGCCGACGCGCCGGTTCGCCGGTTCGGACGGGATGAGTCCACGATGAAGATCACGAGGAAAAGGACCCGGCAGATCACGCTCGGCGGCGTCCCCATCGGCGGCGGCGCGCCCGTCTCCATCCAGTCGATGACGAAGACGCTCACCGCGGACATCGCAGCCACCGTCGCGCAGATCGGGCGGCTCGCGCGCGCGGGGTGCGAGATCGTGAGGGTCGCGGTCCCCGACGAGCCCTCCGCCCGGGCGATCGGCCCGATACGGCGTTCTATCTCCATTCCCCTCGTCGCCGACATCCATTTCAACCACCGCCTCGCCCTCATCGCCCTCGGCGAGGGCGCCGACGGCATCCGCCTTAACCCCGGCAACATCGGCGGCGCGAAGCGCGTCGCGGAGGTGGCGAAAGCCGCCGCTGCCCGGAAGGTCCCCATCCGGGTCGGGGTGAACGCCGGCTCGGTGGAGAAGGGGATACTCAAGAAGCACGGCGGGCCGACGCCCGCGGCCCTCGCGGAGAGCGCGCTCCTCGGCGTCCGGATGCTGGAGGACGCCGGGCACGGCCTCATCAAGATTTCGGTCAAGGCCTCCTCGGTCCGCGGCACGATCGAGGCCTACGAGCGTATCTCCAGGGCGGCGCGCTATCCCCTTCACATCGGCGTCACCGAGGCGGGCCCCCCCCTCATATCCGCGGTGAGGTCCTCCGCGGCGCTCGGCCATCTCCTCCTCGAGGGAATCGGCGACACGCTCCGCATCTCGGTCACGGGAGACCCGGTCGAGGAGGTGGTCATCGCCCGCGAGCTCCTCCAGTCGCTCGGATTGAGGACCTTCGGCCCGACGATTGTCTCGTGCCCGACCTGCGGCCGCTGCGGGATCGACGTGGTGCGGATCGTGGGCGAGGTCCAGCGCGCGATCGGCGATATCCGCACCCCCCTCACCGTGGCGATCATGGGCTGCGCGGTGAACGGCCCCGGCGAGGCGCGCGAGGCCGACGTGGGCCTCGCGGGCGGGAAGGGGGAGGGGCTCATCTTCCGGCGGGGGAAGACCGTCCGGAAGGTAAAGGAGAGCGATTTCGTCCGGGCGCTCCTCGACGAGATCCTTTCACACGGGGACAATCCGTGCGGCTGATTTGTCAACCCGGATACTGCGCCCCCGGCTCCCGCGACAGCGTCCACGCTTTGAGGTTCGGGACGCGAACGAGGGCGCGAGGCGCCGTGCCAGGATGGCGATGTCGGCCGGAATCGTTTTCCGTGTGGGGAGCGCATCCATCCCGCTTCCTCCCGGTCAGGATTGTAGAGTCCGCCCCGCGAGCCACGCGGCGCCGCAGCCGGCGAAATACCAGGGGAAATCCGCCCAACTGAAGACTGATCCGAGGAGCAGCCCTCCCGTGAGGGTGCCCCGCGCGGCCTCGAGGAACGGCGGGTGCCGGAGCTGGGAGAACTCGATCGCGCAGGTGGCCGCGAGCACCGTGAGAGCGACCGCTCCCGGTCGAGCGCCGGGAAAGAGAAGATACCCGAGGAAGCACCAGAAGAGCACGTAGAAAAATCCGCCGACCGACCCGCGGACCAGCCACGACCCGGGCCCGCCGTAGAGCCGTGTGGAGAGCCCCGCCGATGCGGTCAGGACGAGGATCGCCCCGAGCGCCAGGATGCGCGCGGACGATCCGCCGCGGGCCGGTCTCACCGGGACCCCATCTGCGCCGGGCCACGCAGCGCCCCGCCCGGTATGAGCCATATCGAATTGATCCTGAATCGCGCCAGGAGGAGGAGCGAAACGCAGGCGGACAGGATGGCGAGGGGGCCGCGGGGGGAGATGATGCGTTCGACGGCGACGGTGGAGGAATGCGCGATCCGCTCGACCATTTCGGCGGGAATGCGGGCGGGGATGTTCGCGAATATAGTGGCGGCATTCATCTGTTTCCCGATGTTGAGGGTGGGAGTGAATACGCGCACGATGAAATGGTAGCCGAAAGACCGCATAAATACTATTTCTATCCCCGCGGATGTCGCGTTATAATCGGGTGACAGGAATACACCTATATCAGGAGGTGCCGCATGAAGTTGTGCCGGTTGGCGGTTCTTGTCGTGCCGCTCATGCTCCCCGCCGTATCCGCCTGGGCGCAGGACGAGGATCAGCCTTTTGCGGAGGAGCAGCAGGGGGCGGAATTCAAACAGATGGAGACAAAGCAGGAGACGGGAAGGCTGAATCCCCCCGCCGTTGTCGCGCCGGGACCCGAGGGCGGGGCGAGTCCGATCCTTTTCAAGGACAGGCTCATGGTGCTCCGCGCCACCCGGGCAACGGCTGTCCAGCAGAAGAAGTCGCCTGCGGAGATCGCGCAGATCGACGCCCAGATCAAATTGGTTCAGGAGCAGCTCGCCGCAGACGGAGCGGGCAATTGATGATGCGCGGGTGAATGCCGTGCGCCCGCCCGGTGAGCGGCACGCGCCGGGATCCGTCGCCCGGAGGGGTTCCTGAAGGTCCTCCAATTTCTCCGGGCGCCGCGTGTGGTGCGGCTTCCCTGACGATGCGCACGACATCGCCTTCGTCGCCGCTCCGTGCATCCGACCGCCCGGCGCTCGAAACGCATCGAGATCCATTACTCGGACACGCTCCCCGCGGCGTGCTGCCCCGCGCCTCTCTGGAGAGGATGACCACGTGACTGTACGGACGATCGAAGGGCGTGATATCGGGCGCCTGCTCTGGATCGAATCGATTGCATGGCGAAACGGGGTCCAGTTCGAAGAGGCGCATTTCAGATCGCAGATCGGGATCTTCCCGGAAGGCCAGCTCTGTTTCGAGGACGAGCAGGGCGCGGTATGGGGCTTCGTCAACCTGATGAGGTTCCGGTTTTGCCCGCGCCGGCCCTTCGGCAGGAGCTGGGGCGAGATCACGGCGGACGGGTACATCACCTCGCACGATACCCGGGGAAACTGGTTGTTCGGGGTGAACCTCTCGGTGCACCCGCACGGCTATTCCTCCGGGGCGACGGAGGAGCTGCTGCTCGCCGCGGGGAAGGTGTGCGCCTCCCTGCACCTGAGGGGCATCGTGCTCGGGGGGCGGATGCCCGGCTACGCGCGGTGGCTGCGCCGCCGGACAGGCGCGGACGGACCGCTCGACGGATCGGACATCGCGCAGGCGCGCGCCTACATGGAGACGCGGGTGGAGGACGAGAACGGTGTCGCGCGCCGGCTGGAACCCCAGCTCGAGCTGTACGAGACTTTCGGCCTCCGCATCCTCGCCCCCATCCCCGGGTACATGCCCGACGAGAAAAGCGGAAATTTCGGGGTGGCGATGACCTGGTCCAACTTTCTCTACTTTCCCTATTACCTGTGCCCGTCCCGGCGCGTGTGGGATGCCGTCATCTACGGGCCGGTGGGGCGGAAGATCGAGCGGGCGTACCTCGGGGCGATGAGCAGGAATCGCCGCGCCCCCCGCGGGGCTGAGGCCGGGCTTCCCGATCCGGAAATCTGACTTTCGTTAGAAAGGCGCGCATGCGAGTCCTTTTCGTGAATCCCCCGGAGTGCGCGGCGTCCGGCCTGATCGACCTGGCGGCGTTCGAGCCGCTCGGCCTCGAGCTTCTTGCGGCGAGCCTGTCCCGTCATGAGACCCGCCTAGTGGACCTCGTCTTCGAAAAGAAGAGCATCGAGTCGGCAATCTCCGAGTTCAAGCCGGACATGGTTTGCATGGGCTGCTTCACCTCCCAGGTCTACATGGTCAGGGAGCTTCTCCGGCAGGCCAAGCAGTGCGACCCGGGCGTGGTGACGGCGGTGGGGGGGTACCACCCCACGTTCATGCCCGGGGACTTCGACGAGCCGTTCGTGGACATGATCGGCATCGGGCCGGGCGTGCCGGCGCTCGCCGAACTGGTGGACACGCTCGAGGCCGGAGGCGATCCGCGCGCGGTGCCCGGGTTCTACGTCCGTCACGGCGGGAAGATGGTCCGCACGCCCGCCCGCGCCCTCCCGAAGACGCTCGACGGGGAGCCGTTCCCGGACAGGAAGATCACCGCCGGATACAGGAGCAACTATCACGTGTTCGGCGTCGGACCCATCGCGGTGCTCCGCACGAGCGAGGGGTGCCCGTTCCGGTGCAGCTTCTGCTGCATATGGAACTTCACGGGGGGGATGTACCGGATGCGGTCGCCGGAGCTTGTCGTGGAGGAGCTGGAGCGGATCGAGGAGAAGTACGTATACATCTTCGACGACAACTTCTTCGTGTCCCGCCCGCGCGTGCAGGCGATCGCGGACGCCGTCGCCGCGCGGGGCATCGACAAGAAATACTGGTGCTTCGGCAGGGCGGATTTCATATGCGCCAACCCCGACCTGGTGGAGCGGTGGGCCGGCCTCGGGCTGACCAACGTCTACATCGGCATGGAGTCGTGCACCGACGAGGGGCTGGAGTCGTTCAACAAGCGCTCCACCGTCGCGATGAACAACGAGGCCGTCCGCATACTCCGGCGCAGCGGGGTCACCCCCGATCTCGGCTTCATCATGAGGCCCCACGCGACGAAGAAGGATTTCAGGACACTCCTCGCCTACGTCAGGTCCCTCGGCATCCACAAGCAGGGGTACGCCGAGTACATGAGCCTGACCCCGCTGCCCGGCACTGATCTCTGGCAGGAGATGCAGGGCGAGCTGGTCACCCGGGATTTCCGTTTCTTCGACCTGATCTTCCCGGTCCTCAAAACGGCGCTCCCGACCCGGACATATTTCCGGGAGATGACGAGGCTCTACGTGCGGACCTACCTGAACCTCGGCCTGTTGGGGAGAAAGATGAGGGGAAACCCGCTCGGCCTCAATCCGCTGGGCACGCTCAAGAGCGTGATCGCGTCGTTCAAGTTCTTTTGGAGGATGGGGAAGGCGTGCGTCCTGGGCGCGCGCGGGTACGTCCCCCGGAAGTTCATGAGGGAGGGCGCGCATGCCGACTGAAAGGGTTTTGAAGATCGAGAAGATGCCCGAGGAGGAGCTGTGGACGCGCACGCTCGGGCCGTACGTGTGCCTGTACGGGAAATCGATCGAGTACATCGAGGAGCGCTTCGGCGCCGGCGAGGCGGTCGAGTGGGTGCGCCGCATGGAGCGCGACTACCGGGTGGAGCACCAGTCGCTGGCCCTCGGCGTCGCGAATTTCCTCGAGCGCTTCACGCCGGGCAGGGCGCTACGCGACAAGGTGGCGCTGCTGATCTTCCGGGCGAAGGTCCTGCGCACCTTTTACGAGTACCAGTTCCTCTACAACCGCACGGAGTACACGGCGAAGGAGATCCTCGACGACAGGGGCCGCACGGTCGCGGGGAAGATGGAGTTCCGGCAGTGCCCCTATGTCGCCGCCATGCAGGAGATCCCCCGCGCGGTGAGGCCCCGGAAGGAGACCTTCTGCCGGTACGACTGCCGGGGGACGTTCCACGACGAGTTCTGCGAGTTCATCGGGTTCCGCGTCCGCATGGAGCCCTGCGGCGAGGGGTGCGTCTGGAACATCGACGTGCCGGAAGAGCTCAAGCCCGACACATGAGTCCCCGGGATCCTTCAGGAGGAACGTCATGAGCGGGGAAATGCCGCCCATGGTCAGGATGCGCGGCGTCTTCAAATCATACCGCGTCGGCGACCTGGTGACGGAGGTCTTGAGGGGCGTCGACCTGGACCTGGCGCGAGGCGAGTTCGCGGTCATCTTCGGCTCCTCGGGCTGCGGCAAGACCACGCTGCTCAATATCATCGGGGCCCTCGATGCCCCGACGTCCGGTTCGGTCGTGGTGGACGGCCGGGAACTGGGCGGGATGAGCCGCGCGGAGCGCACCGCATTCCGCAGGGAGAGCGTCGGCTTCGTGTTCCAGTCCTATAACCTGCTCCCGACCCTCACCGCGCGGGAGAATATCGAGGCGGCGCTCGAGCTGCTTCCGGGGATGAGCCGGAAGGAGACGCGCCTCCGCGCGCTCGACTGCCTTCGCCGGGTGGAGATGGAGGGCCTGGCGGACCGCTTCCCGGCGCAGCTCTCCGGCGGCGAGCAGCAGCGCGTGGCGATCGCGCGCGCCCTGGCGAAGCAGCCGCGACTGGTGCTGGCGGACGAGCCCACGGGCAACATCGACGAGGCCATGGGCGCCCGCATCGTCGGCTTCATGCGGAGGATCAACGCCGACACGGGGGCGACCTTCGCGATCGTCAGCCACAACCCCGGTGTGGCGGCCGTGGCCGACAGGATCGTCCTTCTTTCCCTCGGGATGGTCGCGGGGGAGGAGTCCCGCGCGGCCGCGGAGGGCCGTCGTTGAGGCGATGGCGCGGCGGGGGGCCGGGTGAAACAACTTGCCCGCAAGACATTCCGCGACCTGGGGGCGATGAGGTTGCGCGGGCTGATGATCGTGCTCATCATCGCCTGCCAGGCCGCCGTCTATTCCGGCGGGCTCTGCGCGAGGCTCACCCTCCGCGCGACGGTCGACGGGTTCAGCCGCGCGTGCCGCCTTGCCGACCTTCAGGTCGCGTTTGAGCCCGTGCCCTCCCGCCGCCTGCCGAAACTGGACGGCATCGGGGGCGTGAAGAACGTCATGGCGCGCCTGATGCTGCAGGGCGCGATCCGGCTCGGAGACGCGGCCACGATTCCCGCCGTGGTGATTTTCGTGCGCGCGGGAGAGAACCCGCCGATCGACACGCTCCGCATCGAAGAGGGGGCGTACCCCTCGCGCGACCGCCTCGGCGTGGTGATAGAGCGGGGGCTGAAGGGGAGGGGCTTCAACGTCGGCGACACGATCACCGTAAGCGCCTACGGATTCACGGTGACGCAGCCGATCGTCGGCATCGCCCGCAGCCCGGAGTTCCTCGTGAGCACGGCG